>JBOHVR010000074.1:0-13661 GCA_050735755.1 Binatia bacterium | reverse complement strand
ATGTCGGTCTTTAAGAACTGAACGGAGTTGGAAATTTTAGCTGATAGTTCTTGTTTCAAAGCCATGTGCGCCCTCGCGAAAACAAGTCTTTAAATTACGCAGTCCCCTTTTTCGCACTTCAGCCACCGCCCCCTTTCGTGCTGGCGTATAGATGTCCTGAGGGATTTCATCGTCTTCTCATCACCTAAAATAGCGGACGTCTCCAACAACCCCTCAGACTTTTCCATAGCGCGTTTCGCGCACGCCTCACGCCTCTCGTCTTTTTTACTTTTTATTTTTTTCTTTTCACTTTTTACTTGCCCCATCCCGGCCCATTGCGAGCAGCCGTCCCCAGCCTTGAACCGGCGCGATAATGCCGGGGCGCACCAAGTCATTCCAGACTTCAGTGCTCAAATTCGTGAAGGCCGGCTTGCCGAATTCTTCCTCCAATGCCGGGATGACATGCAGGGACAACGCCGCTCCTCCCGGCACCGAAATGGCTTCCGCTCGAGGGAACGATCGGGCCGCCTCGCGCCCGACATCGAGCGCCATATTCAGTCCTTCCTCCAGAGACATCGCCGCGGACTCAGCGCCCCATTGGTTTCTCTTGGTGATCCCAACGACATCGATGCCGCCGTCGGCCAGATAACGAACCAGCGCATCATTGACCGGGTCCGCCCAGCGGCTGCCGACAGCGAGCCCTGTCAGTCCGAGGCGTTTCATCGCGGCGATCAGAGCTTCCAGCGGCGCGTCGGCCGGGATGCCGGTCCTGTCGGTCGTCTCGCGCAGCAAATCGACAACGCGCTGGCGGCCCAATGCGGCCGACACCGGCGCGCCGCCCAAGATGATGACCTGCGCGCCTTCCTGCGCCAGCGTCTCGACGCAGTTCCAATAGTTGCCAAGCGCCTTCTCGACCGCTGCCAGCGTGTAGTTTTCAATTCCAAGCACTGCCGAAAATTGCATGACATCGAGCGGCACCAGCCGGTAAAACTGATAACCGGCCCCGCGTTGGCGGTCTTCGTGGGAGCGCGGTTGAATCATGCCGTAGCGAAAACTGGGCAGAAAACTTTTTCCAGGGTCAGCCATGAGAACACCTCCGATCCGATCAAATCAGAAACCGAAAAACACTCCGGCACCTTTTCTTTGCCCCATGCTTTTCACGTTACTTTACACACAAAAACCGGGGCATAGACAACGGACTGCATTCCACCAAGAAAATACTCTGCGCCTAAGCCAGCCGTATATTCTCCACTACGATTCCAAGTGAAGACGCGCGAGCGAGTGGGCCATCCGCGGTAACGAGCGGCGCGTTAGAAAGCCGCGCTGCCGCTACGTAAAACGCGTCGTACGCGCTGACATCGTTACGGTGCTGCCAGGCTGCCCAGATCAGCGATCGATGTGGGATGCGGTCAATGGACCAATCCATAAGGTCTTCAATTCCGAGTAGCGCGCGCTGCTCGGTGAGCTGGCGGCGCAAGACGGCGCGTCTCAAAACCGACAGGACCTCCACGTCCAATAACTCGGGGGCTAGTAACGACGCATCCTCAATGATGGGAGCAAGTTTGAGTCCTAAAGGGGTCCGAAGAAGGTATTCCGTAGCGGCCGACGCGTCGATCACGTAGCGGCTCATGGAAGCTCACTGTCACGCTGCCGTCGTTGTTGTTCGAGCAACTCCGCAGCCGAGCTGCGAAGATGCGTCGTGGGGCGGCCCGAGAAACGTTTGTGCCATTCTCGTCGCGCGACTTCTCGCTCGATGGCTTCCAAAATAATTTCACCGAGGGTGCAGTCTTGCTCCCGTGCGTAGCGACGAAGCCGGTTATGCAGTTTTTCGGGAATGTTCTTGACCTGGATGTTGGCCATGGAAAAAAGGTAGCATGCTCTCGGCATGCCCGCAACATGCCGGTGAGTTGTGCGGAGCAAATCTTGAAACTTAGAGTTCGGCTGCGAGTTTGAGCAAACGCGCCGCCGTCCCGCCCAAGATCGCTTCCCTACTTTCCTCCGCGAGGTCCAGACGGCGGACGGCATCGACGTAGTCCTTCAGCGCTGGCATACCCTTGCCGGTGTCGGTGTTCACTCCGGTAAAGTCCTGAGGATAATCGCTGGCGAAGACCAGACGGTCCGGGCGAATACCCAGTAGCGCGCAACCAAGAGCCGCCAGGCCGCCCTCGAAGCCGGCTAGGTCGAAGTAGAGCATGTCGAAATATTCTGCAAAGGGACGCTTCAGAGTCCCGAATCGGTAGCCCTTGGCTGAAAGCCTCTCTTTAACGGCGGAAATGCCGCCGCCAAAGTGAGCGATGACGAACTTGATATCGGGGAAGCGGTCCAGCACGCCCCCGGCGATAATTCTGGTCGTCGCTACGGTAAGGTCCACCTCCCTGCCCAAGATGCGCGGCAGATCATAATCGTTGAGAAATTCGTAACCGACCGGAACCAGCGCCGGATGAACGAAAATCGGCATGTCGAGCTCGCAAATTTTCTCATAGAAATCGTAAAGCTTGGGAGAATCGAGCGGAACGCCTTGAACCTGAGAGGTGATCGTAACTCCTCGAAGACCGAGATTGCGAATCGCTCGAACCAGCTCCCGGAGCGCCTCTTTACCTTCAAGTATGGGAGCCTGCGCCAATCCAATGAAACTTCCACAATACTTTCTCTGAACTTCGGCGAGATCGTCGTTGATGAGCCGGCATTCTTCCAGAGAGGCGTCCCATCCTAAAAGACACGAGAGGACAGAGACGTCCACGCCGGCCTCGCTCATATCGCTGAGCTGTAGGTCCAGGTTGTAGAGCCGGGTGTGCATCGTTGTTGCTGGAAGGCCGCCCTCTTTCAAAAACGTTGTCTTCTCCGAATAGAGACCTCTCCTCTTGGCCAACTCGACCGGCACGTAATGGTGTTGAAAATCGACGACCATGATTCGCGTGTCCAAACTATTTGTGAAACAAAGACAATGCAAGAGGTTAGACCTTTACGATCCGCACGAGCCTTCTCATCGTTTATAGAACCAGCGACGATAATCCTTTTCTTTATTTCTTGCTCTGTAAAATCTCTGCCCGAACGGCTGATATTTCGACGTTTCCGGAATTCCGAAAACGTGGAAGTGTTCCGCGAGCCGGTAAGGCAGAAAGTTTTAGGAAGGATGGCAAAGACGGCGGCAGCGTGAAGCTGATCTCGTTCCCGCAGCTTTTAGATTATCAAGTTGCCTCGCCCCAACGGAGACGGCCTGCCATTGAACGTCAGGCTGGACGCGATCGGCCTCACATACTCGATTCTCTCCGCTCCCGCTACCTGCTAAATTCCAATGGTAGACTCCTTCCGCTTCGCCAGAATCTCTTCGAATGGACCTCTCATGTGTTGGGAACCCTGCTCCTTGACGCCCGTTTTGAAGCGCTGATATCATCCGGTAGCATTATACTTCCAGTCAATCTGTGTGAGCCCACGGACTTCGGAGGTGCAAACGCTATGAAAAAGAGCTTGTTTTTTGTAACTCTCTTGCTCGGCTGCGCTATCTTCAACGCGATCGCATATGCCCAAGGCCTCTATGAGGCGGGCAAGAAAGAAGGGAAAGTTGTTATTTATGGTCAGGGTGGCGAGGAGTGGGCGCCGATCGTAAAAGCCTTCGGCAAGCGTTATCCCGGCATTCAGGTGGAGGCGCAGGACATGCGCGGCCGCGAGGCCAGGGAGAAAATCATAGCCGAGCAGGGCGCCAAACAATTCATTGCCGACCTCGTTACTTCAGGTGAGCAAACCATCGCCGAACTCAGGCAAGGGGGATTTCTGGAGCCTTACCAATCACCCCAGCTCAAGCACGTGTACAAAAATTTTCTGGATCAGCTGGGCTTTCGCAACACGTATCGCGTAAACGTCTATGGAATTACGATTAACACGCGCGTCGTCCCGCCGGTGGATGAGCCCAAGCTCTGGAAGGACCTTCTGAACCCCAAGTTTCGCGGCAAAATAGCCTGCCAGGATCCTCGCGGAAGCGGCGGCGGCTTCGGCATTCTCTCAGTGCTCTCCAACCTTTATGGCATCGAATTTATCCGCGACCTGGCCAAGCAAAACATTTTCTTCGGCGCCAGAAATTCGCAATTAGTCACGGGCCTGGTCCGGGGCGAGCATGGCTTGATGATCTCAAGTAACTGGACCGACAGCGCGTTTCAAAGAGCGCGCACGCGCGGCGGGCCGGTTAAATTCATCAAACCGCAAGAGGGCGTGCGAATCGTGGAGATAAGCTTTGTTCTGGTCAAAAACGCGCCGCACGCGAATGCCGCAAAGCTTTTTATCGATTGGCTCCTTTCGGAGGAAGCGCAGAAACTCATCACGCAAACCCTCGAATACACTCCCGCGCGAAAAGATGTGGGGGCAAAATCTCCGGAGGCGGATATCCAAAACACTAAGATCCTCGCCGACATAGATTGGACGATGCACCCGGAACTCATCCCCGTGACGACCAAGCAGTGGGAAGAGATCTTCTTCAAAAAGTAGGCCGAGGCTAGCCGATTTCTCTGACGCCGAACGCGCCGAGGCGACGCGCCAGCACGAGGCCGGCCACACTGATCAAGAGAAGGACCATCGACGCCGCCGATACGATTTCCATTTCCCCGTTCTGCGTGTACCTGAAAAGAGCCACCGATAGGAGTTCTCTGCCGTGGCCGGCGAGCAGAATAACCGAGCTCAGCGAACGTGAGAAGGAGACAAAGAGCATCAGAACAACCGCCGCCATTGCCGGCCTGAGCAGAGGCATGAGGACCTTGCGAGACGTGTACAGCCATTTCGCGCCTAGAACCCGCGAGCATTCCTCCAGTTCGGGCCCCAACTGGACCATCGAGCCGGCCATCAGGCGCACGCCAAGGGGAAGGCCATTGATGACGAAAGCGATCATGAGGAGTGCGATAGTTCCGTATAGGGGAATGGGAAACCTGATATAGGCCCATAGGATCCCTAAACCGGCCACCACGCCCGGGATGGTCCAGGGCAGCCAAACCAAAAAATCCAACGCGCGCCGGCCCGGGTAGCGGGTTCGGGTAGTGATATACGCCACGCTGCTGCACAGGAACATCGCCAGAATCGCCGTCAGTCCGCCGACTAGGATGGTGTTCCTCATGCCCCGCCAGATCGCCTGATCGAGAACGATCCGCTTATAGTTCTGCAGGGTAAAATTATCGGCCCGGACCAAGCCGAAAACCTCCATGAAAGATCCGAGCACGATTTGCGATAGCGGTAGCACAGTCGCAACAATGAAATAACCGACGCACAGAGCAAAGGTCGCGTACCGCAGCCGGCCCAGACGGACAACCTGCGGTTTATAGCCCTTGCCGGTCACGACAAAGAATTCTTTTCCCCGAAGAAGGCGGTTCTGAATCACAATTAACGCCAGCGTCAGGCCAATGAGGCTAACCCCAAGCGCGGTCGCGAGACCGTAGTTGACCGGGTAATCATACTCGACCGCAGCATAAATCCTGTTGGAAAAGACGAAGATCCTTGCCGGCAGCCCGAGAAGAACAGGCACCTCGAAGGTATCCATGGATCGGATAAAGCTCAACATGGCAGCGCCGAGAATAACGGGGGCGATGAGAGGCAAAGTCACCGTAATCGCCGTTCTAATCGGGCCCGCGCCGGAACTGCGCGCGGCTTCCTCGAGCGAGGCGTCCATCATCCGCAGCGCGCTCACGACAAGCAAAAACATAAACGACGCGGAACCCAGGGACAAAACCCAGATCATGCCGCCGAGGCTGTAAATGTTGAAAGGCGGTTCGCTCAGAGCGAAGAGATTCATCAGAAACACATTGATGGTCCCGCTGCGCGGGCTCAGAAGCATGATCCAGCCGATCGCCTCCAGAATGCCGGGGACGAAATACGGGGTAATGATGAGAATTTCGAGAACGGTGCGATAAGGCGTGTCCGTTCGCGTTACAATCCATGCAAGAGTGACGGCGATGACCGAGGCGGCGAGCGTTTTTACGCCGATGAGCAATACCGTATTGAACAAGAGCTGATAAGTTTCCGCCATCGTGTAAGCGGTGATGTAGTTTTGCAGCGTGAAGGCGCCGGGAAATCCCGGCCGACTCGTCCAGAAGCTTCCGAACAAGAGCATTCCCAAGGGATACAAGACCAGGAATCCGACGACCAACGTCACCAGCGTCATGACGATGACGGAGAAATCGAGACGGATACGCTTCATGGATAATCCGGCTAGCGCGCCCATGGGAGCAGAACCAAGTCCTCAGGATCCATGACGGCAAAAGTGGTCTGGCCGACAGCCAGGGCGGGAGCGGATCCGGTGACCGCTTTCAACGCGGTTCCGTTGCAGACGAGGTCGTACTCGCGGCGATCGCCGTAGTAAAGCGCGGACTCGACACGGCATTCCCACACGTTTAGCGGGTCCCCCGGTCGCTGTGCGCGCAACGCAATCTTCTCAGGCCTTATGGAGATCAGCAGCTTCTCTCCCTCTTGGAGGCTCCTTTCTTCCAGCGCCGGACAGTAAAGTTCAACTCCCCTTGGCGCGATGCGGACGCAAACGTATCCCCTTCCCGTTGTCGGGTTTGCAATCTCTGCGGCAAACATATTCGTTGACCCCACAAAATCGGCCACAAAAGGCGTATGCGGCTTTTCATAAACCTCCTGGGGAGTGCCGATTTGTTCGACGTGACCTTGATTCATCACGACAATTCGATCGGCCAAAGCCATGCTCTCTGCCTGATCGTGCGTCACATAAACCGTGGTAATTCCGGTTCTTTGTAAGAGCTTCTTAAGCTCGACACGCATCTGGACGCGCAGCTTCGCATCCAGATTGCTGAGCGGCTCATCGAGCAGGAGCAACGCCGGTTCAAAAACAATGGCACGCGCCAATGCGACCCGTTGCTGCTGTCCTCCGGAAAGCTTCGTAGCCGGACGCGATTCCAAACCCTCTAGTCCCACAAGTGCCAGGCTCTGGCGGACCTTCTCGCGTAAAGCGTCCTGCGACACGCGTCGCACTCGCAGTGGATATGCGACGTTCTCGAAAACGGTCATGTTCGGCCAGATCGCGTAAGATTGAAACACCATCCCGATCCCGCGTTTCTCAGTGGGCATGAAGACCCCTCGCTGAGGGTCGCTCACACATTTCCCTCGAATAGAGATGGCGCCTGCATCCGGCTCCTCAAGCCCGGCGATCATTCGCAATGTGGTCGTTTTTCCACAGCCGCTCGGGCCTAATAGAACCAGCAGCTCCTTGGATTCCACATCGAAGCTGACGGTCTCGACCGCGGCGATTTCGGCGAAATGTTTTCCGACTTCCTGCAGCGACACCTCTGGCACGCCATCCCCCGTTAGGCGGTTGATTTTTTAGCGCGCATCGTTGCCCCGCAGTGCGACGAAATAGTGTGCACGCTGTTTTCAATTATGCGATATTGTTAACTGCTAAAATCAATGTCGATAGATCATGCCTCATCATCAAAACCTTAACTGACTCATCGCTGTTTGGGCCTAACCAAAAATGAAACAAACATATTGATCAGTAAGCACCGGCACTGGAACTCCGCTTGTCAATAAACAACGATGATCCCCTCTGTGATTTCGTTGGGAGTAAAAATTTAGTTCTATTTTTGTAAGCTTCAAGCTGGTTTCGCAACAGTAACCCCACTGCAATGCATGACATAGAAACCAAGTTCGCTATCCCTGTCCTCGCGGTGACGCAGTCCCGGTAGAAAACTCAAGCACGACTTTTTTGACCTCCATGTTTGCCCCCCTACCTTATGCAAGGTAGAGTCTAGGAGAAAATCGCCGTTTTGCGCAAGTGTGAAAAGGAGTCTTTCGATATGCATTCTGTTCTATTTTGTCCTAGTGTTCTTCACCAATCTTCCATCGAGAAGGATTCTTCGCTTCCGCTCGGAATGACAACTGAATAAGCGATCTGTCATGTCGAACCAAGTGAGAGATCTTGACCTAACTGAACCGCTACGTCCCTTTCCCTTCTGTTGACATAATGTCCCGCTGCCCGCTACTATCTGCGATGAAAGGGGCGTCGTCGGGAAGCGGTCAGGGACGGAACCTCAATCGCAGCCGAAGCGGTTGTCCTGTCATGAGTTTGTGAACTTCTGCAGCCGTAGCCCTAACAAAAAAAGCGCGAGGCCTATGCAAGGCACCGCTCAGGGAGGCGAGTGATGAGCTACAACGGAAATGTGGTTATCGACATGGATTCCCACATCCGCCAGTACTGGGATCTGGACCGGACCTACAAAGAATACATGGACCCGAAATACCGGGAGACGTACCGGCGGTTCAGCGAGGTCGCACAGTCGCTTAAGCGGCGATCGGGAGATCGTGGTTTCTCCGAGTTTCTTTGGCCGGCCCTTCCAACACGCCCCCTGGGCGTCTATGACGCATACGAAGTTCAGGGGAACGGAAGCTCGCAGTCTGAGGAAACCATCCCAGGCGATCGGGCCTCGACGAATGCCGGCGTCCGGATAGACCCTGCTTGCAATTGGGACGCGGCGATTCGCCTGCGCGACATGGAAGCCGCCGCTGTCGACATCAGTGTCATGTTCCCAAGCTCGGCCGACAGCTTTTGCGCGCTGCGCGACGTGGGCTTCGAGGGCGCCCTGCACCAGGCCTTTCACCGGTTCATGAAAAACTATTGCGATGGTGCAAAGGGCCGTCTTTGCTGGATAGGGGCCGCCGTCATGCGGGACATTCCAAAGACCATCGCGCAGTTGCAGTACTGGACCAAGGAGGACCCGTACTTTGCCGGACTGCAAATACCACGTGCCTGCCCTGATGGTCGGATGCTCGACAATCCGGACCTACATCCCCTCTACGCAGCCTCTCAAGAACTCGACATGCCATTGTGGGTTCATGGGGGCGCGAACCGGCCGCCTTTTACCCCGTGGATAGAAGCCCCCAACGGCCTCTACCATAGTATCGGGGGACAATACGCGCTGGCGGCTTTGGTCGGCGGCGGTGTCTTCGATTTGTTCCCGCAGCTCCGGATCGGGGTATTCGAGAGCTTCGGCGGCTGGATGCCCTACCTGATCGAGAAGCTGGACGACGGCTACAAGCCTGGCTCGCCGCAGACCCCGAAGATGAAGCGTACGGCCTCAGAAATCCTGAAGGATGGGAACCTCTTCTGCTCGGTTGAGGCTGGAGAGAAGCACATAGCGTACGCGGTCCAGGCCCTAGGCGAGCATCCCTGGCTGTTCTCGACTGACTACCCGCATCACGGCAGTGCATGGCCCAACGCAGTTCCGCTCATCTGGGAGAAGGCTATGCCGGAGAGCGCCAAGATCAAGCTGCTTGGAGACAATGCCATCAGGTTCTTGCCGCGCCTGGCCGCGGCGGCCAAAGGCAAAGAACTTCATTCATAGCGAAGCAATCCGGGCAGACTTTCACTTCCGGATAATCTGAACCGCTGCTGTGCTCGGGGTGATGAGTTGCCGTTTATTTTCCTCCTGACAGGCTAGGGACCTAAGTGCGCGCCCCATGACCTCATCTTCCTTCCCGTTAAATTGCGTTCCGAAACTGCGCGAAATTTGTTGGACTTGCCTGACGACCTCCGGAAGGGCGGCTGGCTTTTGAAATCTCGGTGGGTTCTGCTCGTCAATCCAGCCGGGAACAAAGGAGACCTCACGAACTTGGCGATCACGGATCTAGCAGCCCGCTAGCCTTGATGACTATCAAATCTTGAAATTTCGACTTCGGCTGGGAATTTGAGCAAACGCGCCGCCGTCCCGCCCAAAATCGCTTCCCTACTTTCCTCCTCGAGGTCCAGACGGCGGACGGCATCGACATAGTCCTTCAGCGCTGGCATACCCTTGCCGGTGTCGGTGTTCACTAGAGCCGGGTGTGCATCGTTGTTGCTGGAAGGCCGCCCTCTTTCAAAAACGTGGAAGTGTTCTACCCGTCGGCACACTGATCACCTGTAATCGAGATGATTTCGCGGAGATTGAGAAGCATACAACGCTTTAACGTCGCATACGGGTGGTAGTCTGACTTGACCAGAGCTAGGCCTTTATCGCCTATTCCGGCGGTCACATAATACCCCTTGCTGTTGAGCGAGTTTGGCGTAGACTCGGCCCAAGGAAGGAGACAGTCTTATGAAGAAACCGCTTATCGGATTCGTTCTCGTGGTGGTCATTCTTACGTTCTTTGCAGAGGCGGTCAAAGCAGATGACACGCTCCTCAAAGTCAAGGGGGCCATTGGGGTTATTCCGGTCAGAGGCAACGCTGAGCCTTTTGTGGTTAACGTTGTCCGTGGTGTCAACCCCCCAGGCAATATCTGGGTGATACAGGACCTCAATGCCACGGTTAAGACGAACGGAGCTATTAAGGTCGATGGGAGAGGCCTGCTCCGGGGCGGAGGCAATGACATCGGGACAGCAACTGATACTAGCGCATTCGCCACGCTGATCTGTGAAGCGATAGCCCCGTTTACGCTTAGCAGTACGGACCCCGCCGGTGTCCCGCTCGATGCCAGCGGCAACTTCACGATCGACGATGTGCTTGCGCCGGCGCCTTTGCTTCCATGTGCCAGCCCGCTGCTGCTCATCCGGAGCGCTGGCAGCGGAAACTGGTTCGCCGCCGGCATTTCTGAGAATTAGGGAAAAGAAAAAGGGGTCCACCATCGGAATTTAGCAGCTAGCGGGAGCGCAGAGAGTCGAGGTAAAAGTCCCTGACGGGAATGTGGCTCTTCGGGTCAGTGGCCTGTTCATTCAGGCTCACCTTCGCCTGAAATGCCGCGTGGTTGTTGCGGTCGTCAATTCTGGAGTTGGAGAATACTGGGAGCGATCTTTGCAATCCGATCTCCGAGCGTCTTTTTTTAACAAAAGACCGGCCCCCAGAAACTGAACGATCAGAGCCGCTGGTTGTTTTCATCTCCCGTTCAAAATAGATAGTCAAACGCGCCTTCTTTAGATCTGATTTCAGCGAATTGAAAGGACCCCTTAAAATCTGCTGACCATAGCTGCATGTCCCTGTCGGTGTATGGGGGCTTGCCTGCGAAATCTTCTGGCTGGACGCCAAGCAAAATAAACGAAACGCTCTTCGGCTCGAGATAACTCCAATTTAGCACCGCCTCTTTCTTTCCCACGCCGCCCTCCTTGGTTTCTAACTTGGCATACAAAGTCGAATTGAATCCACGAATCGCGGTGATCGGGGTTGCTAGACGAACTCTAGTGGAAATATCTGCTGCGAGCTTAAGACCTCGGTTTCGAATGGCGATGCCAATCCACAGCTGAGAATTGAGTTCTTTTTTGAATTTTTCCATTTCGGAAGACGCCCCATAGGTGGTAATTTTTTTCAAAACGGTGTCGATATTGCCTAAAGTTGGGGCGAAGAGCTGTGATTCGAAGGCAACACGGGTGATATTAGGCACCTGAGTTTCGAGCACATTGATCGCTTGCCGCGAATTCATATAGGCGCGGTAAATAAAAAACAGAACGATAGCCAGCAGCAGAACGATCACTGTGACGGCTTTATTGCTCAACTCGCGCGGGATCTCCATTTTGAGAGTCTCCTTTCTGTCGCTTTCGTCGGGAAGACAACTGAGGAGCAATCGCGATGCCAAATTAGGTCGAGCGCAAAGCAAATGAAAACCTAGGACTTTTCGGGCAATCTGCCATTAAAACAAGTAACTCTTAAGGCCCGCAGTGGGTTTGTGAGCGGATGGAATGTGCAGAAAGTTTACACGATGATGGAGAGCTTCGACATCGGATCAGAGGAGCTGGGCCGCTGCCGCCCCGGCGCGATCCCGAAGGCAGGACGCCGGCGCACCGGGGTTGCCTTCGAGTTCCTAGCGCTTTCTTGATCTCAACGGAGTCTAAGTCGTTTTCTCATTTGCTGTTCATAGCGCGCCAGACCCGCTCCGGGGTCAGCGGCAGATCACAGATCCTTACCCCCGTTTGACGGGCCAGGGCGTTGGCCACCGCAGGCGCGACCGAGAAGATACCCCCTTCTCCCATCCCGCGGCTTCCGTACGGGCCCGGGCCATCTTCGTTTTCAACCAATTCGGTATGAAAAGTAGGTGGCAGATCAGAGAAGTTTGGCACCCGATAAGACAACATGTTGCCGTTCAATAGCTGCCCTCCTTCGTCGTAGATCATCTCTTCAAAGAGCGCGTGGCCCAGGCCCATGATCGAAGCCCCTTCCTCCTGGCCCGCGCACTGAGCGGGATGAATGGCTTTTCCAACGTCCGCGGCCGAAGTATAGCTTTTCAACGATACCCTCCCGGTTTCCGCATCGATATCCAATTCCGCCACGGCCATGCCGACCTCCCAGACCACAGGCAAGCTCGAGACAACTTCCGGCCCCACATAACCCCTGCCAATCAACTCCCCGGCCGCTTCACCAAACCGAAGCTTAATAATTTCCTGAAACGAGAGCCTGGCCTCCCCCGTCGTCAGCGCGCCTTCTTCGATCCGAACCTGATACGGACGAACTCCGAGCTTCCCCGCCGCTATTTGGCGCATCTGTTTTTTCAGGTCGCGCGCGGCGAGTTGCACGGCACGGCCCATGAGAGTCGTCGAACGACTCGAACCTGTCGAGCGGTCATAGGGAGTCACTGAGGTGTCAGCCCCCTCAACATTAATTCTCTGCAGCGCCAGGCTTAGTTCCTCAGCGACAATCTGAGCCAGAATCGTTCTTGCGCCCTGTCCCATCTCGGTGCTTCCCGCCATAATGACAACGCTTCCGTCCGCCCTTAAACGCAGGAGTGAAACTGAAACCGGCTGTCCGCCGGCATTCGAAATACCGCAAGCGAGCCCCAACGCCGCCTTTTTCCTTCTGACTTTTGTCTTCCAATGGCTCGCGGATTGAAGCCGCTTCAGGGTAACGGCGAGATCAACATCCAGCGGCCTGAGCTTCGGATGCAGCGCTTCGCCCTTTTGCAAAAGATTTTTTCGTCTCAGCTCCGCCGGATCCATCTTCAGCTTTGCCGCGATCATGTCCATCTGGCATTCACCGGCAAAAATCGTCTGCGGCGCGCCGATCGAGCGGAACGAGCCCGCCGAACCCGTGTTCGTAAACACCGCCCAGGCATCGCTGCGGACGTGCGGGATTCTGTAAGGTCCCAGCACCCTAACCGCCGCGCGGCCCCCCACCGACGCGCCGCTACCGAAGGCGCCGGTATCGAGATAGATCTCCGCCTCACGCGCAACTAAAGTCCCATCTCGCTTCACCCCGGTTTTCAACCTAACTTTTGCCGCATGCCTCCTCACGGTCAGCATGGCTTCTCCCACGCTGAGACATATTTGCACGGGCCTCCTTACCTTGCGCGCGAGGGCGATCACGAGCGGTTCTATTTTCGTAAAAGATTTGCTCCCAAAACCCCCGCCCAGATAATGGACGATAAGTCGCACTTTGCCGGGATCCACTTGAAAGACATTGGCCAGGTCCTGCTGCACTGAAAAAGGGTGCTGGGCGGAGGACCAGACGGTGATTCCGTCTTCCTTGTAATCTGCGATGACCGAGTGCGGCTCCAGGGCATAGTGGTAGACCATTGGGAAAGTGAAGTGATTTTCCAAAATCGCGTCGGCTTCCGCGAAGCCCGCGTCCACGTCGCCTTTCTCCACATGCTCGTGACTGCAGATATTATCTTTCAGGTTGTCGTGAACCGGCGGCGCCCCATCTTTGAGCGCCGCATCCACACCGATCACGGAGGGCAAAACCTCATAATCAACCCGAATCAAGGACTTGGCTTCCTCCGCTACAGCTTCGCT
>JBOHVR010000073.1:0-1706 GCA_050735755.1 Binatia bacterium | reverse complement strand
TAGGGTATAGAGCACGCCCAAAAGCTTGATCACATCGGGATGACTGCTTCCCAAGTTGCGGCGAATAAACCGCACGTCGGAAGGAAAGACCGTGTTATAGGATTCGATTCTAACCGGCAACCGCAGGCTGTAGTAACTGATGCTCAAGCCGGACTCATCGTACTGCAAGCGGATCTCTCCGCTCTCCAGACACTCGGAATAGAATTGGCCCAGAAAGGGAGCGAGAACTCTACCGCGAAGGCTTTCGTAAGGATGATTCCAATCGATATCAAAATAGCCGTAAAACTCGGAGCTCGGTCCGTTTTCGATCACGTCCATGAGCATGCGGTTTTCCCCGTCATATGCCATGTGGTTGGGGACGATGTCTTGAACCCACGCCATCTCATACCGCCTGACCGTCTCCAGGAGCGAGGCGAACTCTTCTTGGGTACCCAGTTCAAAGTTGAGCTGGCCCGGGTCGACCACATCGTAGCCGTGCTGGCTTCCCTTCCGGGATAGAAAGATCGGGGAGGCGTAAATGTCGCTGATTCCGAGATCGCGCAGATACGACAGAATGGACTGCGCTTGGGAAAAGCCAAAGGATGGGCTGAACTGGAGCCGGTAGGTCGCGATGGGGACGTGCACGGAATTCATGGTTCGACGCAGACGCGCAACTGGGCTCCGAGTGCTTTGAAGTGCTCCACCCACTCGCGCGCGCCTTCCTCGCCATGCTGAGCTTGACCCTTCAAGTCAGTGTAGACGGTTTGTAAAATCCGATAATACACGTTTTGAATTTTCCACAGGTCGAGATGGAAGGGCAATTGCTGGGTCATGGCGGCAGCGACTTCGATCTGGCGCAGCTGCGCCAGATCCGTCGGCGCCGTCTGGAAGGCCTCCGCAAGGTTTTCGAGATTGCGCCGCAGGGCAAACTCAAGGGTCTCGTTATCCAGGGCGACTCCGTCGGTTTTGGCCGCATTGAAAAGAATGCCGATGCGCTCGGGGTCGATCGCGGGATTTTCTAAGCTGGCGCGCAGATTTGCGTTCAGGACCACCTCGGCCGCCGCCCGGAATGCTGTTGGGGAGGGGATGTGCAGATCGGTAAGCAGCCGCATCAGGGGCGCGTTGTGCTCGTAGATTTGGCGATAGAGAGCCTCGGCATCCGCCATGCTCGAGGCCAGTACCAGGCTGAGAATTTTGCGCTGCTCGTCGCGGAAAAGCGATCGAAGCGAATAGTTCGATCCGGAGAAAGTCTTATCCATGAGACGGATGACTTCGGCCAGATCTCCCCGGGTGAATGGGGACGAGGTTTCCGCGATCATCGCGTGGTAAGCTTCCGCGCCGCGAAACGGACGGACCGCGCCGTTGAGGTTATGGTCGCCAAAGTGGAGAACGCCGAAGGCGAGCTCCGATGAATCCTGCGTAATTTCCGAGGTCAATTCGACGCGTCCCATGGCGAGCCTGGCTTTTCCCGCCTCGAAGGCCTGATAGTCCTCACGGCGCGCCTTGTAGCAGTAGATCCTGGCTTCTTCAGGATAGGACTCAAAGAGCGAGCTGACGGCATAGTGAGCGGCGACGCGGTCCAGATCCACCATGGACGGTCGAACGAATTTTTCGTAAATCTGCCGGCCGCCGCCGTGTTCGGGAACGTTGCTTTTGGCTGCTTCCAGCCGCGTGAGAAATTCGCTTTCAATCGCAACGCCTAGAGCTTCGTTCGCCAGCTGAATCGC
>JBOHVR010000072.1:0-5836 GCA_050735755.1 Binatia bacterium | reverse complement strand
CTCTATCAGATGTTAAACCATGGCCTTTCCACGGGCGCTCTGTTCTTGCTCGTCGGCATGATCTACGAGCGCACGCACACGCGCATGATCAACGACTTTGGTGGCCTGTGGAGGCCGCTGCCGTTTTTTTCTGCCTGCTTTCTGGTGGTCACATTCTCATCTATCGCTCTTCCCGGCCTCAACGGCTTCATCGGCGAATTTCTCATCCTTTTGGGTGCCTTCAAGACGGTTCCTTTCTGGGCTACGGTTGCAACTACCGGAGTGATGCTCGGACCTATTTATATGCTGTGGATGTTCCGCCGCGTGATTTTTGGACCCACAAGGTCGCAGAATCAAACGCTGCAGGACTTAAACCTGCGGGAAGCGGCTATTCTCGCCCCCATCTTGGGACTGATCTTTTTCATGGGAATTTATCCCGATCCCTTTCTGCGCCGCATGAAACCCGCGGTTGAGCTGGTGCTTCACCGGGTCGAAAGCAAAAAGACCCCGATGTCCGATCCCCGAGCAAAGGGACCAAACGCGATCCTGTTTAAAGACAAGCATGGAACTCAACTTAACTCCCCTTCTTCCCGCGGCTGAGATCGCTCTTACTGCACTCGTTGTCCTGATTCTCGACCTCTTTCTGAAAGAAAATGAAAAGGGGTTGCTGGCAACGATAAGCTTCATTGGACTGGGCATCGCTGCCGCTATGGCTTGGCTTCTCTGGGGCAGTCAAGAAAGCGGATTTGGTGACACCATTGTTCTTGACAACTTCGGGTTATTTTTCACACAGCTCCTGGTGGCGACCACGGTGCTCTGCGTTCTTTCTTCCGCGCAGTATCTGCGCGAAACAAACATCCCTCCAGGAGAGTATTACGCGCTGGTGCTGTTCGCCACACTGGGCATGATTCTTATGGCCGTGGCCAATGACCTGATTCTGTTTTTTCTCGGTCTGGAAACGATGTCGATTGCGGTATACATCCTCACGGGCCTGCGCCGTGACCGGACCCAATCCAGTGAATCGGCCATGAAATATTTTTTGATCGGCGCGTTTGCCACAGGCTTCTTCCTGTACGGCATTGCCCTGATCTATGGGGCAACCGGTTCAACCAATCTCTCGCGCATTAGCTCGCGGCTCATTGAAGCGACGCGCGAGCCCAATTTGCTCCTCAACACCGGGGCGGTTTTGCTGGTGATCGGCCTCGCCTTTAAGATCGCGGCGGTCCCTTTCCATTTCTGGGCGCCCGACGTTTATGAAGGCGCCCCGACCTCGGTGACGGCTTTCATGGCAGTGGCCGTCAAGACCGCCGCGTTCGCCGGTTGGGCGCGCATCGTGGTTCACCAGCTTGCCCCTCTGAATCAGGAGTGGAGCACTGTTTTCTGGATATTGGCGATCTTAACCATGACCTTGGGTAACCTGTTGGCGATTGTCCAAACGAGCGTCAAGCGCATGCTCGCCTACTCCAGCATTGCCCATGCGGGCTATCTCCTTATTGGGGTCGTAGCTGGCGATGAATTCGGTGGTTCGGCGCTGCTTTTTTACCTCCTGACGTATGGAGCGATGAGCTTCGGAGCTTTTACCGTCATGCTGGCCTTGCAAGACGGCAATCTCGACAATGAAGAGTACCGTCACTTCGCGGGACTGGGGTTTAAACGGCCGTTCCTGGCCATGGCTATGTCGATCTTCATGTTGTCACTCGCGGGCTTTCCGCCGCTCGGCGGCTTCACCGGCAAGTTCTATCTCTTCCGTTCGGCGGTTCTGTCCGGATACACCGACTTGGCCATTATCGGAGTCCTCAATAGTCTGCTCTCGCTGGGCTACTATTTAAGAGTCATCGTCATGATGTACATGGACCAGGGAGGAGTCGACGGCAAGTCGCTGCGCAGCTCTCCTTACCTTTATGCCGCTGTAACTCTCACGGTGGCGGCGACGCTATATCTCGGGATTCTACCGAGCTCAGCGCTAGAGATCAGCCGAAAGGCGTTCTTGTCCTTGCGCTAACTCAGAAGAGCTCAACGATTCCGTCCAGCGCACAAAAAAGGGAGAGGAACTTCCTCTAACCAAAATTTTCGCTATGATACCCAGGGGATTAGTTCCTTCGCAACTGAGCAACTCCTCTGAGCGATTTGCCGGTAGTGACTCAGTTTCAAACTGAGACACTACCGATTTGCCTAAATGATTGCCAAGAGGTTTGACCTTCAATTTAGCGTTCGATCAAAGATTTTTTTCAGATTAATTTACGGTGAGAGAGTGCCGGCAGCTCTTTGCGAACTTGAGCAAGATAATCAAGATCAATATCGGCTGAAACCACTCCAGGACCGTCGGGACGCTCCGCCACGACCTTTCCCCACGGATCAACGATCAAAGAGTGACCGTAGGTTTCGAAGCTTTTCGGATTCTTGCCCACCTGATTCGCCGCGACCACATAGACCTGATTCTCGATGGCTCGAGCGCGAAGGAGGGGCTCCCAATGGGCTTTGCCGGTGTAGGCCGTGAATGCCGCAGGAACAAAAATCAATTGAGCGCCTTGATGAACCAATGCGCGATAGAGCTCCGGGAATCGGAGATCATAACAAATCGTTAGGCCCATGGGACAAAGCTCCGTCTTGGCAACGACAACCGCATCCCCGAATTCCCGCGTGTCTGACTCTCGTGTCGAAACCCCGTCGGTTAGGTCAACGTCAAACAGGTGAATTTTCCGATAGCTGGCTAGCACGTCCCCTTTTGGACCGAATAAAAGACTGGTGTTGTAGGCTTTGCGGCTGCCGGGAATCTCTTCTAGCAATGAACCCGCAAGGAGATAAATACCAAGCTTTTCTGCTAACTCTTTCATTGCGATAGAGGACGGCCCCCCAATCGGTTCTGCAGCTCTCTGCTCCCCTTTGTTGTCACCCCGCCAATTGAAAACTTCGGGTAAGACAACAATCTGCGCGCCATCGGCCGCGGCCTTGCGAATCCAATGCTCGGCCTCTTTGATGTTGGCCGCCTTATCATCACCCGCCAACATCTGAATCGCAGCTACCTGGAAGCTCATTTGATCCCCGCTTGAATCTTTTCTGGTCTTTACTTCCACCGCTACCGGTTCAAGAAAACCGGACAGGGGCTCTTTCGGAGGATATACTCGGTCGTGCTTCCCAGAACCATCTCGATGATGCGCCGATGTCCATAGGCGCCGATCAAGAGCAGATCGTAATTAAAATTGATCAGGTAGTCCAAGATCTTCTGCTCTGGATAACCGCGGGCCAACTCGTAGCGAGTTTCAATTTCGTAAGCTCCCAGATAGGCTCTCGCTTCCCGGAGAACTTTTTCACCGGAGTCGTCTTTTTTAGCGACATAGAGCACCGTCAAAGGGATCTTGAGACGGCTGCACAACTCGCCTGCTGTTTCCATCGCGGAACTCGCCCTTTGGCTACCGTCGTAAGCCAAAAGCGGTCGCTCAACCTCTTTGAAGACTTTTGTTGATACAAAGACTGGTCGGGGACTCTTGCGGGTCACGCTTTCGGCCGTGCCGCCCAAAAGACCGGTCGAGAATCCCTCATTAATGCCACGATGGCCCAACACGAGCACATCCGCCAGTTTGGCGCGCTCGCAGATCTCATTGGGAACAATGCCCATATCGAGAAACGTTTCGTGCCGAACCCCTTTGGCGCGGCAAAGCTGGCTGAAGTTCTCCAGGATAAACTTGCCGCGCTCTTCCAGCACTTCGCGCATCTTGGTGGAAAAGTCCAGGTACGGCTCGAATCCCATCGAGCCCGAGATGTCGTGAAAAAAGCTGCCTTCTATGGAAACCGTATCAATGACGTGCTGGCCGAACAGGTTGCCGCTGAATCTTTCCGCCAGCCACAAGCCATACTGGATAGCCGCGTTGGAGTGATCCGAACCATCCAGGGGAATTAAGATATTTTTAATCATATCTCCCTCCCGCTTTTTGTCCTAACAGCAGCGCGCCGCCAGCCATTTCGTGGCGAAGGCTAAAACGCTCGACTTCAATATACCCTACTCTGCATGCTTCCCGCTTCACCTTGCTGGTCAAACATAGCAATCAGGGACCTTTTTGCAAGATTTAATCTCGCTGCCAAAAGCTTTACAGAACGACTCCTATGAGAGATAATAGGCGCGCCTGGACCAAAAGAAAATATGGCGACTAAAAAGAAACGCGAAATTGTCCTGCACGAGCTGATGGCGCTCGCTGAAGGAAAGAACATCGAAGTGCGCACCGAGAAATTGTTGCGTGAAGTAGGCTATCACGCCCGCAGCGGGCGCTGTCGGGTAAAGGGAAGAGACCTCATCATTGTGGATCGCGATGAACCGTTAGGCGAGCAAATCGATTTTCTGGTCGACCAGCTCGCCGGCGAGAAACTTGATCCCGCCCATCTCCCCGAGCATCTCAGAAAACTGCTAGCGCACAAGCTACACCCGTCGTAGCCTTCGCCGGAATAGCCCATACCGGACTACTGGACGCGGATCTTCTTCGCCGCCTCAAGCCCGAGGGTAATAACATTCTCGCCGACTTTTAGGCTCATCGTGCCAAGTGACGGTGAAGTTTCCATTACCTGAATTCGCGTTCCCGGCGCAAGATGATGGTGCTGCATGAAAACGAGCAAGCGCGTGTCGCGTTCCCCTCCTTCGGTGATGCATTCGAGAATGACCTCCCGTCCTTCAGGAACCTGGTGTAGAGGCGCCGAACGGTGACGCGCCTGCACTGGAACCGAACCCGGAATCGGATTGCCGTGCGGGCACGTCGTCGGATGATTCAAAAGTTTGTCCAGTTTTTCTTCGACCTCGGCAGAAATCGCGTGCTCCAAGCGATGGGCCTCCTGATGCGCTTTCACCCAATCCAAGCCTAACAGGTCCGTCAGCAAGCGCTCGGTCAAAAAGTGCCGTCTGAGGATTCCCTCCGCGACCCGCTTACCTTTGCCGGTCAGGTGGATTTCCTTGCGCCGTTCCACCCTCACATAGCCTTCTCGCTCCAGTCGGCGCAAAGCGCTGAACATGGTCGAAGCCGAGACTCCTATCTCCGTGGCCACCCGAGCCGCGATCACCGGCTGAGTTTCTTCCTCGAGAACGAAAATACCCTTTAAATAATCCTCTACGGCCGGCGTGATTTTCGCGCCCTTCATAGTGTTGACAAACTTTGGGCTTTCGATTATACGAACATTACTAGTTCAACTCGACAAACTAAAATCCTATGACCTTTGCAATAGCCGCTTGCCGATCACATGCCATCTTATTGCAGCAACCGGCAAAGATCAAGGTAAAGGAGTCAAGTATGAAGCCTAAACCGCACCTCGTTGTTAACTTCCTGCGCGCCCTAGGCTTGGCGGTGTTTGGAGCCGCGCTTGCGGCGCCCCCAGTTGCGGCACAAGAAATCGTGGTCGACTCGGCGCGCGTCGAAGATCTGATCAAACCAATGTTCGACGCCTTTACCGCAAAGACCCAACTCAAGGTCAAGTATTTTACCGCTAGCGAAAATGAATTATTTGAGCGGGTCAAAGCACAAGGTCCGAAAACGCCGGCGGACAGTTTCATGACCGTCGATGCCGGAAACCTGTGGCTGGCGGAGCATGCGGGTCTTTTGCAGGGCTTTGAATCAGCGGTCATCACCGAAACATCCCCGCTCATCCGGCGCGGCTTGAGCGCGGCGGCTATTCTAGTCTTGTCGATGTCATGAAGGAAATGCCCGCGACTTTGCTTCTCCGCCCTTTTGGGTACGACACTCTCGCGGTGCGCGTCTGGCAGTTTACCTCAGAATCGCTGTGGGAGGCAGCAGCTTTCCCGGCGATCACAATTGTGCTGGCCGGGCTTCTCCCGGTTATTCTTCTAATGCGGAGTCCCGGCACAGTGATGGCCCGATAA
>JBOHVR010000071.1:0-2795 GCA_050735755.1 Binatia bacterium | reverse complement strand
CATTTGAAAAGATAACTCAGTGGATTCATAACGATGAATATTTTTACACCTTAAGGAGGTTTGTTCTAATGCCCCGGCAGTACCGCTTTTTTTCCGCCGATAGCCACTTCGAATCACCCCCAGACATGTGGGTTCACAGGGTTCCCAAACAGTATCGGGATCGAACTCCACGTCGCGTCAAGCTGCCTAATGGTAACGACATCATTATCGAGGAAGGACATCGAGCTACGTATGGGGGCACCAACCAGTTCGCCGGCAAGTCACCGGAGGAATTCAGCCCGGTAGGCCTGGATTTTGACAACGCGCCCGGGGCAGGCGGACCCGAGCAGCGTCTGAAGGAGCAGGACGCCGACGGCATTGACGGCGAGCTCCTCTTTGCCACGGAGGCGCGCAACACGGCGATCAGAGACAAGAACGCCTTTCTCGCGATCATCAAAGGATTCAATGACTATTTTATTGAGGAATTTTGCTCGGTGGCGCCAGACCGGCTTATCGGCGCCGCCGTGCTCCCCAATATTGGCGCCGATGAAGATATCGCAGAAATGGAGCGGTGCATGGAAAAGGGTTTCAAGGCGGTCCGCCTCCACACGTATCCGAGCGGAAAGAGTTACCCTACGCCGGAAGACGATCGCTTCTGGGCGGCCGCAATAGATTTGGATGTGCCCCTCACCATTCACACGTCGTTCCCCGCGCATGTGGGCTCGCGCGAGACTCCGTTGTTCAAATATCCGCAAGAGCCCGAAGGCGAGCAGCGGCCGCCGACCGACTTCGTTCAGAGGCTCGCGCGCCAAGGTCCACATCACACCGGCTCGGTAGAAGCCAGCCAAATGGTTGTTGCCGGCGTGTTCGACCGATTCCCCAAGCTGCAAATCTATTGGGCGGAAAACAACGTTGGCTGGCTGCCTTACTTTTACGAGCAGATTGATCACGAATATTCGGTCAACCGTTTTTGGGCGGAGAGGTATCTCGGCCTCCCACGGCTAAAGCGCGTGCCCAGTGAGTACCTTCGGGAGCACGCCTGCTGGGGATTCTTCGAGGACCATGTCGGCGTGCGGCTGCGTCACGAGGTCGGTGTGGATCGTATGATGTGGGCCACGGACTTCCCGCATGTGGTAACGCGCTGGCCGAACTCGCTCAAAGTAATGGAATCACAAATGGCTGGCGTGCCCCAGGAAGAGCGGCAGAAGATGGTTGCGGGCAATGCCGTCAGGTTTTTTCACCTGGACACATAGCGGAAGACAAGTAAAAAGGAAAACTTAAAAATGGTCCGAAACGGACTCACGGAAACGCGAACCTATTTGGCGCAGCTCACTTAATGATTAGGGAGGTGCTGTCATGAAATCCAGAATCGCTTTCATGGTTGCGCTAGCGGCTTTTCTCACTGCTGATCTTTCCTTCGCAGCTTCTTCCGAACAGCCTAAAAGCGGCGGAACCCTGACCATGGGCATCAACAAAGACCTGACGATGATGAACGCCATGGTCAGAACTCAATCAACGGATCGCTCCATCAGGGACCTGATGTACGATTCGCTTCTAGGAATAGATCTGAAGGGCAACATTCAGCCCTACCTGGCGGAGGCGTGGGAGATATCCCCTGACGGTAGGATTTACACGTTCCGTTTGCGCAAAGGCGTAAAGTTTCATGATGGGCGCGAGATGACCTCTGAAGACATCAAGTTCTGTATCGACTACACCATGAATCCAAAAAACGCCGCCACGGGCTTGAGCCGGCTCACCGGCGTCACCAAAGTTGAATTGCCGGACAAATACACCGTGAAGATCCATCTCAAAGAAGCGAGTCCGATATTTCTTGCCTACCTGACCGATATCCAGTCTTTTCCCGTGATTCCAAAGGGCTCGCTTGAGGAAGGGGTTGCCAAACCGGAGCGATACCCGGTGGGCACGGGACCGTTTAGATTTGTCGAATGGAAGCCGAATCAGCGTATCGTTTTCGAGCGGTTTGCCGAGTACTGGGGCCAAAAGCCCTTTGTGGATAGAGTTATCTTGAGGGACATCTCCAACTCCACCGCGCGTTTCATCGCTCTTCGCAGCGGTGACCTGGATATCATCGAGCGCACTCCGTACGAATGGGTCAAAGAGGTTGTGGATAAGAAGATTGAAGGCATACGGGTCGTTGCGGCTAGCAGCGCCGGCGGCCGTCGCCTCCGTTTGAACGTGGCTGATCCCCCGTTCAACAACAAAAAGCTGCGCCTGGCCGTGGCTCATGCCATTAACAAGGAGCAGATCCTCAAGGCGGCTTACTTTGGCTTCGGCGAACCGACAGATCAGAAATATCCCAAGGGGCACGCGTGGTATTTCGACGACGTACCCGGGCCTTCTTATGATCTACAGAAAGCTCGGGCTTCTCTGAAAGAATCGGGATACAAAGGGGAGGTCATACCGATCACGGTCAGGCAGGGAGAAGATCAAGAAACAGAGGCCGCCGTGCTGCAAGCCCAATTAAAAGAGATTGGTATAAACGTCAAGATCGATCTTGTGGATTTCGGAACTTACGTGGCGCGCCAGCGCGCAGGAGAATACGCCTTCTTGTTTGGCGGGAACAGCTTGGACGCCGATCCGGCGCTTGCTTACGTTCAAGATTTGACATGCGGCAATCCGCGCAAGCGATCGGTTAATATCGAGGGCTACTGCGACAAGGAAATGGACGCGCTTTTGAAAAAAGCCGCGAGCGAGCTCAACCCGAAGCAACGGCGATTGCTCTTTAGACAAGTGGTGCGAAAAGTCGTTGAAGATGTTCCGTTTATCCCGATCGGCTATACGCCGCGCTTTTTTGC
>JBOHVR010000070.1:0-22172 GCA_050735755.1 Binatia bacterium | reverse complement strand
AGTTTAGTCCCGCTTTCATTCTTAAGAGCTTCAAGCAATCCTTTCCCCGGGGGGCGTCGAGATCAAACATTTGCCAGTCGATATTGAAGACTCTCGACAACTCTGCCGCGATTTTTACGTCCGCAGCAAAACTCTGATCCATCTCCATGGTTGCCGCTGAAAAGGGAATTTTATTTTTCCATAGGCCCGCGGCAACTGACCTTGAATCGAGGCCGCCGCTGAGTGCGAGAACATTCTTGCTTTCTGAATGGGCTCGATCGACGCATGCCTGGGAGAACCGCGATACCAATTCCGTTGCGTTTTCGCGGATTCCTTTATCGGCGTAGGGTTTGGACTCAAAATCGAGGCAGCGAAGACCCTGCACGCGAATTTGCGAAGTCCGCGGGCATATTTTTATGATCGATGCGGGTCGAACGTGGTGAATGTCCTCCAGGAGCGTGCGCTCGCCGAGCGGGTGGCCCAGGAGGAGAAACTGAGCAATCGCCATGCGGTCAAAATCGGCATTTTTCTTGACGTTGGTGATAAAACGCAACTCGCGGGACAAGATGAACTCGCCGTCAGTACGGGAATAGTAGGAATACAAAGGCAAGCGCCCCAGGACGTCATTGAGAATTGCAATCTCGCCGAATTCCTTGCGCAGAATAAAAACGACAAAGTCCCCATCCGCGTTAAGCAACCATTCTTTGGTTCTATCGTCTGAATCCGAGTGATTTTGGAATACGCAAGAGGCCAACCTGTTGAGTTCCTTATCGAGAAGAGCGGGATCTTTGTCGTATATTTGTCCCTCAAGATAGATCTGGAAGCTCGAGTTTTCGAAACACGTTAACGGATAGTGCTCGTATTGCGTGCAACCCAAGAGGTAGAAGTTCTGGTCGAGCAGAATCTTTTTCGTATAGTCCGGGCTATGCAGCAAAGCATCCAGGGACCTTAAAACAGTCCCTTTCTTTTCCGGCATCCCCCCTTTGAAATCGACCACCAAACTTATACCCGGCATGGCGCCCCCCGACAGGCTCCACCGCCAAGGCGGTTTTGCGGTGTCACGCAACGGATCATACGGCAGCACGTTAATCGTGGGGTCTCCAAGCGTAGCTCGATTGAACCGAACCGCCCGCGAGGCAAAAATCAGGCGCGAAAAGCGAAACGACTTTCCTTAAACTGTTTGAATTTCCTAAACGTGCCAGCTCCGAATAATGACAGGCAGAAATTGAAGTAGTGTCTCACCTCAAGGGGGTTTAACTGGATGCCTTTACGAAAGGCTTCGCGCCCTTTTGTGAGATCTCCTTGGTAACAGTAATGCACTCCCAGGGAAAGATAGCGCCGGCTATAGCCTTTTCTATTTTTGGCAAAGAAGGAGCCGTATTTCCTAAATTGCGCCTCTGCGCCTCGAATCCGGGTTTCATAGTTTGTCGATATGCTATGGGGATGCACCGTGTAAAGCACCAGGGGCTCACGGATACAGTCGATGTCAAATTGCTTCGCGAGCCGCAGCCACATATCGTAATCGACTCCCGAGGGCAGCGTTTCGTCAAACCATCCGATCTTTTCAAAACAGCTTCGCCGCAAAAGTACTGTCGAGCAGGTTCCGATCCAGTTGCGAAAGCACATATCTTCGAATAGGGAGCCGCGCTTCTCAGGAAGGACTTGAGCAATGACCCGCTTGTCCGGGCCGGCGACTTTGCAAAACCCGGTATAGACCAGGCCGATTTTAGCAGGACTATCGTCGAGCCGCTGGACTTGTTTTTCGAGCTTGTGAGGCAGCCATTCATCGTCGTCATCCAGGAGCGCAATATACTCTCCCGAAGCGTATTGAATTCCGGCGTTCCGGCTCGCGCCCTGACCTTTGTTGGTAGCGTGACGTAGGTACCGTATCCGCGGGTCCGCAAAGCTTCGGACCACTTCTTCGCTTTGATCCTGGGAAGCGTCATCCACGACAATGATTTCAAAGTCCTGGAAAGCCTGGCGCAAAACGCTGTCCATGGCGGCCCGAAGCAACCTCGCTCGGTTATGGGTGGGAATGATGATACTGACTTTGGGCATGGCAAACATCTTTTGGATCAGGAACGGCGAGCTCCCAGCCGGGCCGCCATTTTGGCTTGGGTGGCTCTCGCCCGCACGAAACCTCTCCATCCCAGGAGGGTGAGAGAAAAATACACATAGGGCTGGATGCTATAGGGATAGAGGGCCACGGCTCGTAAGAGCGCCTTTCTTCCCTTTTCGATTTGGTTGGCGGCGCAAAACTTGACCCCGAACGATAGATAATAGCCGCTGCACCTCTTCCTGAAGGCGGCCGACCGTCCGTATTTTTTGAGCATGATTTCTAGTCCTTGAGTCAAAGCGTCAAGATTGGTCCAAACTTTCTTAGGATGAACAAAATAATCCAGCAGAGGCTCGGGAACGCACTCGAAATGAAATTCTCGGGAGATCCGGATCCATAAATCACGATCCTGAAAACTCGGCAGACTTTCGTCAAACAAGCCGACCTTTTCCAGGCAAGCCTTTTTCAATAGCACGGACGAAGTTCCACCGATGGGATTGCTCTCGAGAAGCTTGGGATAAAGATTGCCTCTGCGGGTCGGAACCATTCGAGCGCATAGTTTGCCGGTGGTTCTGTCCACCACAAGATAGCCGGTATAGACGGCTGCAACTTCGGGCCGGCTGCCCAGCATGACTTGCATCTGGCGCGCGAGCTTGTCCGGGTACCATGCATCATCATCGTCCAGGAAGGCCACGTACTCAGCGCTCGAATTCACGATTCCTGTATTGCGCGCCGCTGCTCCCCCCCGATTTTGACCGTGTCGGATGTAGTGAACCCGCGGGTCGCGAAAGCTGGCGACGACTTGAGATGTCGTGTCGCTGGAAGCGTCATCGACAACGATCAGCTCGAAGTCCTCAAAGGTCTGCTTCAGCACGCTGCGGATTGCCGTGGCGACAAAGTCCGCCCGATTATGAGTGGGAATGATCACGCTGACACGAGGCATTCCGGCTCCCGTTGTGGACGGTTTCATTGCGGACGGGAAAGATCAGGCCGCCAGCAGGTGCTGATACAGCCCGACAAGGCGATCGTTCAATTGATCGATGTCGTAGTGTTGTTCGACTTGCTGGCGTCCTATTGCGCCCATCCCCGGCCACTGCTCCGGATGATCGACGACCAGCCGCAGCTTGTCCGCGAGAGCCGGCACATTTCTCGGAGGCACCAGCCATCCCGAGCGGCCGTCAAGGACGATTTGGTCCACACTGCCGACTTGGGTTGCTATGACAGGAAGGCCCACGGCCTGAGCCTCCATCACAGAGACGGGAAGCGCTTCGGCCAGGCTCGGCGAAACAAAGATGTCACTTTCTCTCAACCCCTGGATAACCGCATCCTGACTCTTGCCCCCAACCAAGTGAACGCTGCCTTCCACACCCAGCTTGTTGATCAGTTGCTCCAGCTCGGCCCGCAATGGCCCCTCTCCGATGATATCGTAGCGCAATTGCAGGTCGGGCCGCTGCCCCATTACCTTGTGCACGGCTCGGATCCCGTACGATAATCCCTTTTCTTTCACAAGCCGGGCAACGCTGAGCAAACGAATCGGATAACGGCCGTTGGGCGAGAGCGAAGGCCGATACTGGAAGCGCTGACAGTCGATACCTACGGGATGGTAAACGATCTTTTTCGGGTTTGCTGCAAATCGGAGGAGGTGCTCGTAGTTGTATTTTGATATGGCAATCAAGCAATCGGCCTCTGTCCACAAATCGCCGTAAACGGCGCTCCCGTTTGCCACGGCCTTGCGAATGTCGACTCCATGAAAAGTCACGACCAACTTTTTCTGCAACCCCAGTCCCTTCAGGATCGCGCCGAATCGTCCGTTCTGGCCGAATTGGCAGTGGACGATGTCATATTTGCGGTAAAACGGTATGGTCGCAAAGAGCAGGCTGAGCGAGGACGCGTTTCTTCCGTAGCGGAACACGTTGAGTGAACCCAGAACCGCTCGCGTATTTTTTTTGAGGTGCGTGAAACAAAACCTCGCGCCCTGAATTGCGCGCGTCCATCGGTTTCGCGGACAATCCAAGTAATGCGTCCGTTCAAGCAGCCGATAGCGCTGAATATCCGGATGAATCGCGCCTCCTCTGGATTGCGCGTAGATGTCAACCTGGTGTCCCCGATGCAATAATCCGATGACCTGGTTCAAGACAAAAGTCTCCGACACGCTGGGAAACTGACTGACGATAAAGGCGATATCCACGAGTCCGGCTCGGAACGATCACGGCTGGTTGAGCGCCTGAGCTGCGCGCTGGCGCATCTGCCGCCATTGGCGACGGAAGAGGCGCACGCTTGCGAGGTGCTGGCCGGGCAAGTAGCGATAGCGAAACAGTCGGAAAACCTGCGCGTAGGCCCGCATACGCTGGAGCGGGTTTTCGATAGCCGCGGCACGATTATAAGTCAGCCTCGCAAAAAAACGGCGTCCTTCCCTGCGCACCCGCGCCGTCTTATCGGGCGTAACGAGCTGGCACAGGCAATCCAGTAGAGAGAGATACTCCTCGCCCCAGTCGAGCACCTTGGACCTGAAGGTTCCTTCGCCGCGATGCACGCGAAAACTGGCTCTAATCTCCTCGACATCGACCCTGGGCCAGCGCGCGGCTACCTGCGCGATGGCAAAGCCATCCTCCGCCACCTGATATTTTGAATGAAAGCCGCCGATCTGTTTTAGACGTCCGGTATGAAATAGCGTGTTGGTCACATACCACGACGTTCTGCCGGCAAACCAGCCGAGGAAAAACTCATCGAGCGGACAACCGGACACTTGGTTGCGCGATTCGCGTAGCAAATCTCCATGATCATCGATCACGCGAATGCCGGTGCGAATGAGTCCTACCTCGGCATCGCGTCCCGCGGCATGCATGCAGGTTTCGACAAAGTCAGGGTCAATCAAATCGTCGTCCTGCAATAGCAGAAAGTAATCGCCTCGAGCCTGAGCCAGACAGTAATTGTAATTTCGGTTCGGGCCGATGTTGCTCCGATGGCAAGTGTAGCGCAGGCGCGGATCCGCTATGCCGCGCATCAGCTCTGCGGTCGCATCGGTCGAGGCGTTATCCGCGACCAGCACTTCGAGGTTGGCATAACCCTGCGCCAGAGCGCTCGCGAGAGCGAGCGGGAGATAAGAGCTGGCGCGATTGTGAGTCGGAATCGCGATCGTAACCAACGGCGCTGGGTTGTGCACCGGCACCTCACTTGACCCGCCGCGTTTTGCCACCGATCGAGGCCTCGGGCCGCTTCGGGGGCGGGCAGGATATCCACTGGCGCGCTTCCTCACTCCACCTCTTAATGACCTGGGCCGGGGCGCCGACGGCAATGCAGCGATCCGGAACGGTTTGGGTGACGACGCTGTTGGCGCCGACGATCGACATCGCCCCGATGGTCACCCCGGGTAAGATCACCGCGTTTTGGCCGATCCAGCAACCTTTCTTGATCGCGACGGGAGCGATGCGCTGCAAAGGTTGATATTTGTACGGTTCATCGGCGTTTTCGTACCCGTGAAGGTTGTCGAGGATAGTGACGTTAAACGAGAGCAGCACGTCATCTTCAATTTCGATCTCTGCGACCGCGCCCACGATCAAATTCCCTGAAGAAGTGACGCGGTTACCGATCCGGATGACGGGATGAAACCTTTGAATCGTATTCTCCTTTTCGGGATGCCGCAACGAAGCCGACGGATAATGGCTGACGGCGCTGATAAAACTGCCCGGTCCCAGCCATACATGGTCGCCGATAAAGATACACTCCGGATTGATGATTCTCCTCGGCAAATCGATGATTAGATGCTTCGGGTTATTGGCAAATTTGGGCAGGGTTCTTTGCGCCACCCCCGACTGAACCTGAAAAATCCATACGCCTAAATAAGTGGCGAGTCTCCGGAGCGCTCGGTGCGCCCATGCGTTTAGAGGCATGACTTACAGAACCGTTTCTGTGAACAGCCGGGGGGCAACCGGCGAGCGCGAACGATTGTTGAGCGTCAGTCAAGCAGCAGACATGGCGGCGAATTACGCTCTGGAATTGCCTGTGGCGATGGCAGGGAAGGAAGCGCGGTTTTTTGTGGTCGTTACAGCGCTCGAATTTCTTCCGACATCGCCTGAAGGAAGCGGACTTTAAGCTTGTTGTCCAGAATTTCCTGGCTAACCAATTGGGCCAGCTCGCCGACCTTGGACTTCGGGAACGCTTCCATCGACTGGCCCAGTCCGGCGACCTGCTCCCTGACTACGGTAAAGGCCACGGGTCCCAAAACTTCGCTCAGTTTAAGCACCATGCGGTCGAAAAAATGCCGCGACACGGTAGGTTCGTTACCGACTTTGGATGGCCTGTGCGGCCGCCCGTCAAACTGGGACGGCCGGTCGCCGTTCTTGTCGCGGCGGCCGGGTTTGAGGTTCGACTCTTCCTTAACCGACGCGTAATAGGACGGATAATAAGACCGGTAATCGACGTAGTCGGGGTTTCGCATATCGACGCCGTTAAGAACCACGCCCAGGATCGACGCCCCCACGCCTTCCAGACGCTCCATCGCCCTCTGAGCCGCGCTCGGCGTCGTTTTCTGCCCGTGAAGGACGAGCAAAACCCCGTCACTCAGCGCCGACAGCACCGTGGCATCGCTCACGGCAATCACCGGCGGTGAATCAATGAGGATAAACTCGAACGAATTACGCAATGTATTGAGGACCTCTTTGATCTTGTGGGAAAGCAAGAGGTCGGCGGGATTTGGCGGAAGCACGCCCCGCGGCAATAGATAAAAGCCGTCGATAGCCGTTTGCCGCACGCTCCTGTCAAGGTCGAGCTGTCCGGTTAACACGTTGGCCAGGCCGCGGTGGTTTTGCAGGTTGACCAATTTATGGCAGCGGCCTTTTCGCAGGTCCGCGTCAATGACCAAGACTTTGTGTCCCGCTTGCGCCAGAGCAATGCCCAGATTGAGCGTCGTGACGGTTTTCCCTTCGTCGGGGCAAGGGCTTGTGATCAGGATCACCTGCGGCGGTTTCTCCGCCTGCGAAAGCAGTAGCGCAGTGCGAATAGTCCGATACGATTCCGCAATCATGGAGAGTTGGTCGCGCGCTACCACCAACTCCTTGGAGAGAAACTCGGTCATCGGCGCCGGCGGCTCCGCGCGATTGCTGGGCGCGCCTTTGGACAAAACGGGATAGTATCTTTGATTCAGCGTATTGAGATTGGGAATCACGCCCAGGGTTGTCAGCGAGACGGCTTTCCAGACTTCTTGCGGGGTGCTCACCGAAGAGTCCATATATTCCAGGAAAAACACGAGCCCCACTCCGAGGAAGAGTCCTAAGAGCGCAGCCAAGATCAGGTTGCGCGTGGTTTTCGGCGATGACGGCATAAGCGGAATCTCCGCCCGCTGCGTGAGTTGGATATTCGCTGCCGCCAGGTCGTTCGCGACCGCGGTCTCGTTCATGCGCTTGAGGACATTTTCATAAAGCGAGCGATTAACCAGCACTTCTTCATTGAGGACGGCATAGTCCACGCCGACTTCTTTTAGGTTGAGAGCCGCATCTTGTTGCCGCTTCGCCTCCATTTCCAGCGCTTGCTCGCGCGCGTTCGCGGCCGCGTAGTTGGACTCGATGCCGCGCACAACGTTGGCAATCTCAGCATTCAAAGTCCGTCTGGCTTCGCCGATCTGCTGATCGAGCTCCTGGATGCGCGGATGATCGGGCTTGAAGATGCTTGATAGACGGCCCTTCTCCGTTTCTAGATTGGCAATGCTCCCTTTGATTTGCTGAATGAGAGGATTGTTGAGCACCTGCGTCAGGTACTGGGTATTCTTGTTTTGCACCGTGCGGTGGAGCGACTCGGCCTCGATGCGTTGCGCTCTCACCTTGGTTAGCTCTTTGTTCAAATCCACCAGCCGGTCGACAACGATATTCTCGCCCTTTTCTAAGGAGACGACGCCGTGCTGCTGGCGAAAACGATTCAGCTCATTTTCCGCGCGCACGACCTTCTCTCTCAGCTCGGCAAGCTTCTTGCCCAGAAAGTCCCGCGCCTCCTCGGTCATGCTGAAGCGGTTCTCGAGAATCATGCGAATGAACGAGGTCGCGTGGGCGTTGGCCAAGTCCTGGGATAGCTTGGGGTCCGGCGTGCTGAAATTGATCTCCACGAGCCGCGTGTTGCGCACCGGCCTGACCTCGAGGAAACGCATATAGCGGCCAATGAGCCTCGGCGACACGCCGAGTTCCCACACTGGCCTCTGGGCTGAAGTTACGGCGGACTCATTCTCGAATAAATTCACAATCGAATCCCGCAGCGCGTCGAACGAATCAGAGATCCATCCCAACGCCTGGTTTAGCAGGCTTGTGCCGCCCCGCCGCCCGGTAAAAGCAGAATTGGACTCGAGCTTCAAATCTTGGATGACTCGGGCTGCGATCGGCGAACTTTGGAGGAGAGCAAATTGAGTCTGGTAATAGTCATACGGTCCCGGAAGCGTCTGGGAAGACGTCACTTCGGCCACGCCCGTGACCGCTGGATTCTGGGGGTCGATTTTTAAAACGGCGCTCGCCTGATACAAGGGAGTGGAGGCAATGTTGATCACCGCCCCAAGCGCGACGACTGCGAAAAACACGGCGACAACGTAGCGGATGCGCTTGAGGAGGATCTTCCAGTAGTCGCGCAGGTGGGCCTCCTCGCCTTGGTCCGCATAGTAGTAGCTGACGTCCTCGATCGGAACACCCGCCTGCTGGAGATGCCGAGGAGAACCGAGACTTGGATGAGATCGGACGATTTCGCTCATGATCCACCCACTAGAGCGCCGACGGAAACGCCCGAGATGATCGTTCCCACGAAGCGCTTCACGAAATACTTGACCGAGCTCATTGGCACGACAATAACATCGTCAGGCGCAATCTGCGGGTCGGGTGCGCTCCCCGACATCACGGAACTTAAATTGATCGGGATCGTTTCCACTGAAGTCGGACTCCGGCGGCGAAAGATACTCACCGAATCATAATCGGCCAGCTCCGGGTTGACGCCCCCAGCCGTCGCCAACGCCTGGCTGAGACTGTAGTAACGGCCCAAAGGATAGGATCCCGGCTTGTTTACGGCGCCGTCGACAAAAAACATTCCCGCCTGCGGCACATTGATAACGTCTCCGGCCTGAACGGGCATGTTGACCATCGCCGCGCTGCGATCATTGATCAGACCCGAGCTATTGGCGAGCACCATGAGATCAATGACGTAGCTTTGTCGTGCGCCTTCAGCTTCCTGGCGATAGACATGAACCTGATTCCCGGCTTTTTCCGTCACGCCACCGGCCCATGCCAGCATGTCGATCACGGTCTTGGGACCGGTAAGCTCGAAAACTCCGGGCTTTTGCACCGCGCCCATCACAGACACGCGTTGCCTATACTCGGTGATCAAAACCCCGATTTGCGGACGTTTGATGTATTTATCGTAGCGCTTCGCCAATTCCTGCTCCAAGGCGGCGGTCGTCTTGCCTTTGACCGCGATTTCTCCGATCAGCGGCAGCATGATCATACCCTGCTGGCTGACGCGCAGCGTTGTCACTCTAGGCGTGACCCGTGCTTCGGACTCGGGAATATTGTAGATCGTCACCTGGATAAGATCGTCGGGACCGAGCCGGTAGTCCGACGGAGAGGAGTTCGACTGCGCCGCGGCGAGCGACAGGGATTGATTGATTTCGTTGACGCTGGTGGAGGATGACGGCGTCGCCGGCCCCTGCTGTGACTGGACTCTCGCACTTTCCGGTGTCGCCGCGCATCCACCGATCCAGAGCAGCGCCACAGCCAAGGGTAACCACCTTGCCTGAAGACTGGGTCGCATAATATCCTCCAAGAATGATGAAATGTTAAACGCGGCTGGCAAAGGGCACAGCTCCGCCCATCAGGTTTCCTGCTGCTTAAAAAAGTTCGGGTTTTGGACCCTTCAGCTTCGCGCCGAAAGAAGGCCCAAACCTATTTCTCCTGCGCGGTTGAGCGAATAAGTCGCCCATTCTCCCTTAATGGACTCAACGCGCAGATTCACGATGATCTGGCGGCTTAACAGCGTTAACAAAACCTTGACCCGGCCGTTATCGTCCGGAGGATGCTGAATAATTGCCATCAACCCATCAAAGGGCCCACCGCGAATCTCAACGGGCTGTCCGGGACGCAGCTGCGACCGTGCCCTGATGACTCCTTGAGGGTCGGCTTCTTGTTTGAGAAAATTAACAACCACTTCGTCGAGAGGCACGGGCGCATCGCCGAAGGCGACCATGCGCTTCACTCCCGGAGACCAGAGGACATAGTGGTATTGCGTCGGCAAATGAATGCGCACAAAAAAATAATTGGGAAATAGCGGGACGACACGCTTCTTATTTTCCGGCGCCCCCGGTAGCTGAAGCCGTGGAAAAAAGGTGTCAATTCTCTTCAGCCCGAGATGAAACTGCGCCTGTTCCTCTTTGTGAGGCTTGCTGTAAACGACGTACCAGTCTTTTTGGAAATCTTGCACGCGCCTTGTGTGCGTCCTTTGGACATAAAGGAGTGCAAGCGACATGCCATGGACAAGCCGGACAAACTATGTGCTGAAAAGTGAAGCGATTTTTGCTGCAACGCGCAATATATCCCCAGTTTCGACTAAGAGCGTGAGCGGAAGGAATCAGCCAAAAAAGGCTCATTCAAGCGGGCTCGGCGCTGAGAAAGCGCGCCGCCAGCGTCATTATCCCGTAACCTGACACATGCGGCCAGCTTTGACCGAATCGGCCAGATCTGGCGGCATCGGTTGTAACTCTAACCCGTTCCTTAATGCCGGCCGTATCTCGGTGCGCTTCCAAACGAACGGATTCGGCGCGGCTCGATAAGAGATAAAAACTTCCCGCCGCAGACCGGAACCTTTTTTTACTGGATCCTGGGCAGCACTTCTTTAGCCAGCCATTCGAGCCGCTCCAGAGTTTGCGTCGGATCGCCGGTTCGCACATCGAGGATCAGGCAGTCCACGCCGGCTGTTTGATATTCGGCGGCGTCTGCAGCAACCTGCTCCGCATTACCGTTAAACCTTCTTCGTTGTCCCGGACGGGGTTCAGTCCCGCGATCGTAAAGTGACGCCTTGAAGGCGATGCGGATGTCTTGCGCGCTTCTGCCGGCTGATTGAGCGTATCGCGCCAAAGTGTCCAGCCTCTTTCTCAGCTCTTCCGGTTCTAACGGTATGGAGGGAACGCCTCCGATAGGATGCCATCCGTCCCCGAACTCCGCGGCGCGGCGCAGAGCCTGGTCACTATGTCCACCGATCCAAATCGGAATGTGAGGCTTTTGCACCGGCTTCGGCAAAAAGATGACCTCTGAAAAACTGCAATAGCTGCCTTGGAAATTGGGATTCTCTTGAGTCCAAAGCTCCTTGAACGCTTTGATGTATTCGTTTGTAACCCTGCCGCGCTCCTCGAACCGAGGTGCGCCGACGAGCTCGAACTCTTCTTTCATCCAACCTACGCCGAGTCCCAGAATCACTCTCCCATGCGAAAGGAAATCCAAAGTGGAAAGGATCTTCGCGATAACCACCGGATGACGATAGGGAGCAATCATGACGCTTGCGACGAGGCGGATGCGCCGCGTGGCGCCGGCAAGAAACGCCATGACGGTCGCTTGCTCCAAGTGATGTCCCGCTCCCGTATATCTGCCGTCGCGCGTATACGGATAGGAAGAAGCAATATTTCTTGGGATGACAATGTGATCCGCTACCGTTATGCAGAACAAACCCAGCTCTTCCGCTCGTTGCGCAAACCGAATGATGTGCTCCGGTTGCGCTTCGAGACCGGACGCAGGTAGATGAAGGCCGAAGTCCATTAGATTTCTCCTCGCTTGCGGGCACGTTGGACTAATGAATTAGCTCATTTTCTGGCATTTGGAAAAACGTGGCAAGATCCCGCGACGGACACAAAAACTTCGGGTCGCTGTCGGTACCCAACTGGCGGACCTGTCTCATCCGTACGGCGATTTGTGTCCCGGTTCCGCTTCGCTTTGTAAAACGGCAGCCCTTGGGAATAAATAAAAGTAAGGTTCGCGCAAAAAATATTTCACTGGCCTTATTCTTGCGTCTTTCCACCCAAGGACGGCGCTTACTTTCCCGATCCACGGATTTTTGATTCAACCGGCGAGAGAATTACCCGGTTAGGGAAAATTTCTCCCGGGCAGGGGAGCTAAGATGCGCGCCTGTCTACGAAGAAGGACGTTCTTTTTCATGAAGAGATTTAAACTCATAGTGAATCTCGGGATCGCTACGGGTGGAATAGAAACGGGTGCCTGTGATTGTTATGATCGCGATTACAGAGGTGGCGACCTTCGTGGAATCGGGGATCACTAGACTTTCTAATCTAATGGCGCGGGAGGTTGCTTGTGATCGATAGTACCAAAAAGGGCTTACGTTGTCGCACCAAGCGCATGATCCGGAGCCATGCGGGATTCTCGGAATTTCAAGTCCAGGCACCATAACTCATGAGCTGGACAATCTGGGCGCCAGCTTAATCTTGTACAATGGGATGCAGGTATCTGCACTTACGTGTCTCCGGAGGAAATTGAGCTGCTCGTCAATGAACCGACGGCCAGCTCCAGCGGTCTCGCCTCCCAGACATGCGTGTCGTCCACGACACTCTGAACTACACTTGCGCGGACATCAATCGCTTACTTATTCGTCCAAAGAGAGACGCAGGCTTGTAGGAAACCGCCAATCTGACTCAAATCGGCGATAGAGGAGGAAGACACTGATGCTCTTACGAGAACATCCAAGAATGCAATGGCCGCCACGTTGGTCTGAATATGGGAGTAGCAGGCCGAACGGCGAACAAGGAACCTTGACGGATGTGGATCTTGTCGGGCCGACGCAGATCTTACTCGGCACTGAGTTTCGAGGGAGAGTGCATTTTGCCGAGCTGCGTTGTTCTAATCCGGCTTTTACAAACAAACTGTACACAAAAATGGCGGCGCTCCGAGGCCGTCCCATCAAAGATATTGGGGCGCTTGAGATTGACCTCTAATCAACGATGATACTCGTGGACAGCTATCTAGGTCACTTATGTGGCCCGGGTCCGGGTGAGGGCGCGGAGGAGCTTTTCGGCCACAGATGCCCCGTGTCAAATGTGTCGCCAGACTCCACACTAGTAAACGAAACGACACACCCGGAGTCTAACCCATTCACGTAAGTTGTGGATTTTGTGGAAAGAGACATCCGGCATGAGATTTGCGTGTTATTTTCAGAAAGGTGAGCCATGGATACTCTCGGTAAACCATTAGGAGATCCGAATTCCTTCGTCCGGTGCCCTCATTGTCGTGCGCAGCTATACCAGTTTGGCACAGTGATTGAGGCGAAAAAATTCATCAAGGTACCGCAGAGCGAGTATATTCTGTTCACCGGTCTATGTCAGATTTGTCAGGAAAGCTGTGACTTGGCCTACTGGATGCCAAATTCGCCACAAGTCATAAACGACGGTGACTACGTTGAGTTCGACAAGTCGTTAGGGCAACGCTATTCCCGAGCCCTTACTGAGGTAGTCTCCTCCAGCGGGGAGACTTATATCTGCGACGCAGGTATGTTCGAGATCAAGGGCTCAGTAGAGGTTGACCTTGGGTTTCTCGACAGAAAGCCCGAGCTGCCCATAATTCCCCTGGCCGCTCTTGCTCTAGCCCGCGGCGTGAGAGAGGCGGCCATGCAAGATCATTCCCAGTTTTTTAGCTGCAGTCTTGGACCGCTAAACCTCAGTCTGGGACTCACCGAAGTGGACCCTTCGTATGGGATGCAACTCAGCGTTTTTGAACGTGGGGGCAGCGCTTCTGTCAGCGACGTCCAGCTTAGATTCGCTACTTCGCTTGTTTTCAGCTTGAATGAAATCAACCAAAGTTACGAGATAAGCTCTGGGCGAGTGAGGGATGTTATTGTCCCGCTGTCTTCATTGTCTCTGGGTGATTCGGATCCCGATGGGCAGGCTCCGGTTCTATCCGAAACTCGAAAAGCCAGTTGACCGATTCTCGCCAGCGCTGAAGCTTATCCCGTTTCATACCTCAGAACTCTTCTATATTCCTAAATTACCACTCTATCCCTCTGACGCTGCCATAATGGCAGTTATATGCCATTTCTGTCAGGGAAATCGGTACACCCAACAATTGTGACCTCCGCCGTCTAGGCCAAAACGCTCCTTCGTTTGACTGAAATTACCACAAATCCGCCTACGGCGGCTCGACGCTGATAACCCCGCCTTTGCTCTCCGGCTGGCAAGCTTCTTGCGCTTCGCTCACCTGCGTCATGAATCCCTAATTAATGGAAGGTTGCAAGTCTAATGAATCGACTCAGCTTGCGGGCAGAAAGTCTCGCGCAACCCTACTCCCGGCGATGGCGCAATTCTAACCCTGAGCAATGAATAAGGTAGACATAAACCTGAAGGATTTTGTAACCGTAAGCATGGCTGCCAGCTATCTGGAGTCCTCCCGACAAGCCGTCTGGGATGCTATCAAGCGACGAAGACTGCAGACTGTCCGAGTAGGAAAGGTAGTTCTCATATCCCGCCTCAGCTTGACACTCTATAAGGAAACGAGACGGCCAGGAGGTCCAGAAAAAATAAAAAAGACTTGACATAAGTAAAGTCTGTGGTAAGTCTGCTCGAGGAAGCTGAAAACAGCGCCGATCCCCCGCCATGTAATGAAACAACTGGTCTTGGCCGGAAATCGCGAGGAATTTGAAGATTACTGCAGCCGGAACCGGTTGGGTCCTGAAGATGCTATATTTCTTGACACAACCGACCAGCTCAAAGGTCTAAATGCGGATTCCTTTGAATTCATAAAATTGAAGAATTGGCATCTCAATCCTGTCACCAATACAAAACAGTTTTGGGATTTCTTAAATCTAAAACACCCGCTCTTCCGGGACGCCGATTAGCAGCGTCTCTCCCTGAATCTTGTTTTTGTTCACCGCATCCCGGCACGTGTCCGATAGGTGGCCCGAAGAGGTGACTTCCAGGTGCAACTCGGGGATGGATGGTGGTCGCAGTAGGACTTGAACCTACGACCTCTCGCATGTGAGGCGAGCGCTCTAACCAGCTGAGCTATGCGACCACCGGAGCGTTCTTCTTAACACCTCGAGAATCCAGGTTCAAGAAAAGCCGGGCTCTCGAGCGAGAGCCCGGCTAGGGCCTCTCGCCACAAATCAACGCATAAGAGAAACCTCCTTTGACGTGCATGGCGTCGCCGTGCTTATACCAGGTAAAATATCTTTGTTGCAGGCGCCGTGCCAATTGCGGTGCTTCGGTTTCCAACTCTTCTGCGGCCTCAAGCCAGTGGCGGCCGGTGGGAACGCCGTCCATGCCTTCTTGATCGAAAGAGTACGTTAGGATGTTGCTGCGGCCAATACGGTAACCTGCTTTCGTCAAAAGACGTTGGATGCTCGGGGTCGTGTGAAACCGAAAGCCCTCGCCGTGCGTGCGGCGAAAGACCTGGTTGATTTTCGTCTCAAGAGCCCTATCCACTGAATCCTGCGCCTCGTCAATGACAGGATCCAGAACCCAGAATTTTCCTCCATTCTTTAAAGTACGCAGCACTTCCCGAACCACAGCCGCGGGGTTGCCAAAATGATGCAGGCTGAAGGACACAAAGGCGCGATCAAAGACGTTGGCCTTGAACGGAAGCAGATCCGCCTCACCGGCGGTCTGACTGTACCGAGCAATCGGATCTTCGTGCTGGTGGCCGACGTCGAGCATCGCCTTTGCCTGATCAACCCCGATGATCCGGCCGGATTGCAACCGTTGCGCGGCCGGGCGCGCGACTCGTCCCGTGCCGGTCGCCAGATCCAGCACTAATTCATCTCCTTTGAGGTTCATCATCTCAATCAACTTAACCGTCAGATCGCTCCGGATCCCCGCCATCGCCGAGCGCTTATCAAACTCGGCGGCGTGCTGCGGATCGTGGAAACGGGTCTTGTGCGCGTGCCCATGATCGTGATCGTGGTCGTGGCTGCGGTGATGGCCCTGCTCATGCGCGTGATCGTGTTTAGGTTCGTGCTCGTCTTTCATCTTCCCACTCATTGCGGTGTATTTATTTTTACTTCTTAATTTTTACTTTGCCTTTTTACTTGCTGCCTCTTCCCTGCCCCTGACGGCTTCTGATTCCTTTTTGACTTTTTAATTTTTGAATTTTTACTTTCTGCCTGCCATGCTTTCGATGAGATTCCATTGCTCGTCGCTGACTTGCATAATCGAGAGGCGCGGCAATCGGACCAGATCGAAGTGAGCGAGCTTCGCGTCAGCTTTCACCTCAGCCAGCGTGACCGGACGGGGCAAGGCCTTAACGGCTTCGATATCGACGACGAGAAGCTTAGGATCTTTTTTGCCGGGATCCGGATAGGCGCCGCCCAGCGCCCGCGCAACCCCGACGGCCGCCTTCTCGTCCCCGGTATGATAGATCAAAATCGGATCGCCTTTTTTAATCCCTTTGAGATTTTTCAACGCCAGATTGTTCTTCACGCCATCCCAGACAGTCTTTTTGTCCTGTAGCAGGTGTTGAAACGAATACGCGCTCGGCTCCGTCTTGAACAGCCAGCGATTTGCCATGCGAGCTTCTCCTCTTCTTCGTGAACTTAAACGCCATTTGCCATCGCTCTGTCAAGCTCTTCTTGCGGGCATAGACCTTCTTTCAGCCTTGGCATCGGCAATCACACTTTGCGCAATTGGCTTGACTAAGCTTCTCTCAGAAGCTATCGCTATCACCTGGGCAGCTGAGCTTTCTTTCATAAACGAGACCTCGCATGGCATCTTTCGCTGATTTTTGTACGCAATATTTCACGCGCTACTTTGACCTAAATCCCAGCGAAGCGATTCATTACGGCATCCCGGGATACGACCATCTGCTCCGCGACTACACCGATGAGCTCTACCACGCGGAAAAAACCTGTGCTCAGGAAGCTCTAAAACAGTTACGCTCAGTTTCTCTGAAGGGGCTCACACAAGACGAAATTATTGATTACGCTTTGCTGGAAGGCCGGCTTACCATTGAAAATTATGAATTCGAGAAGGAAGACTACCGCCTCAAATGGCCGGACCTGTATCTCCCCATCTCGCACATCTACATTTTGACCGTGCGCCCGACCAACGACCTTGTGGGTAACATGACCCGCCGGCTCGAACAGTTTCCTCAAGTGATCAACCGGGGCATTTCCAATCTCAGTCGCGCCGAAGCCAATCCGCCCCGCCTCTGGGCTGAAATGGCGCTGGAGACCGCAAAAGGAGGAATCAACTTTCTCGGCAATCTTTCCAGTCACCCCAAAATCAAAGACGCCCTGGACGACCCGGAGCGGTTCCAGAGCGCCATGCAAAAGGCCCGGGACGCCGTAGAAGACTTCCGTGAATTTCTTCAGAACGATCTTCTGCCTCGCAGCCACGGCACCTATGCGGTGGGGCCGGAACATTATCATCTGCTCCTCAAGAAGCGCCACTTTCTTAATCACGACGCCGACACGCTGCTCGCGCTGGGCGAGCGGCTATTTCACGAGACCAAACAAGAGTTGACCGCGCTCGCAGACACGCTTGCCCCGGGAAAGACGATTGAGGATGCAGCCCGCGCGATTCAAAAGAACCATCCGTCCTTTGATGAGCTTCTACCCGCTTACCAGATAGCGATGGAGAACGCGCGCGCTTTTGTCAGGGACCGAAAGCTGGTCAGCTTTCCTCTGCGCGAGGAGCTCCGGGTGGTTCCCACGCCTGAATTTCGTCGCCACGAGATCCCCTTTGCCGCGTATCTTTCACCTTCCCCGCGGGATACCGAACAAATCGGCTATTACTACGTGACTCCCGCGGCCGACGAGGACCTCCTGCGCGAACACAACCGGACGGGCCTGGAGAACACCTCGGTGCACGAGAGCTATCCCGGCCACCATCTTCAGTTCACCCGGGCCAATTCCGTGCCCGAAGCTTGCACCCTGCCGCGCTTAATGAATGAATCTTCAGTTTTCTATGAGGGCTGGGCCTTATACTGCGAACAACTGATGCAAGAGGAAGGATTTCTTCAGACCCCCGAGCATCGCTTCGTCATGCTGAAGGACCGGCTCTGGCGCGCGCTCCGAATTATCATCGACGTTAAGACCCAAACCAACCGGATGTCCTATGAAGAGGCTGCCGGCCTCATGGTGCGCGAGCTTCACTTTCCGCGCCCTCAGGCGCAGGCTGATTTGAACTGGTACAGCCAATCGCCCGCGGTTCCCATGGGATATGCCCTGGGCTGGTCGATCATTAACCAGCTGCGTGCCCGGCAAAAGGAGAAGCTTGGTTCGCGCTTCGATCTCTGCGCCTTTCACGATCGGCTTCTTTCCTCGGGCAGCATCTCGCTTCCACTGGTGGAAAAGCGACACTTCGCGGATACTTGAGAACGGAGACAAGATTTGGATTACGCGAATATTGGACTGTCGGACATCAATCCATCTTACCGTTACTCCAATGCTCTTCTTCTCTCGCCTTTTACTTTCTAATTTTTTACTTTTTGCTTGCTATTGTGACGCTGGCTTTCGCTCTGAGCAGACAACGATAGACCGCCATGAAAGCTAAAGACATTCAACCGACCGGCGGTCCCCTCCTCGGCGCGCATATGTCCATTGCCGGCGGTGTCGACCAGTCGTTACTCAGGGGCAAAAAGGTCGCCTGCCAGGCGATTCAAATCTTCACGAAGTCTTCGCGCCAGTGGGCGGCGAAACCGTACGCCCGGGAAGAAATCCGGAATTTCGCCCGTCATCAGAAGGAAACGGGCATCACAACCGTCGTCGCTCACGATTCTTACCTCCTCAATCTCGGTTCGCCGGACGAGGCGTTACGGCAAAAGTCCGTGCGCGCGTTCGTCGACGAGCTGGAGCGTTGCGAGACCTTGTCCATTCCTTACCTGATTTCCCATCCGGGGGCTCACATGGGAGCCGGTGAAGAAGCGGGCATGAAGACGATTTCGCGGTCGCTGAACGAGATCCATACCGCCTGTCCGGGATATCGCGTGAAAGCCGCCCTCGAGATTACCGCGGGACAGGGAAGCTGCCTCGGCTACCGCTTCGAGCAGATCGGCCGCATGATCGAGGGCGTAAAGGAAAATGATCGGGTCGCGGTTTGTTTCGATACCGAGCACGCTTTTGCTGCCGGCTACGATATCCGCACGGCTGAGGGATACGAGCAGACTTTCTTTGAGTTTGATCAGGCGATCGGGCTCGCGCGACTCGCGGCCTTCCACCTCAACGATTCCAAGAAGGAACTAAACTCGCGCGTCGATCGCCACGAACACATCGGCAAGGGTCTCCTTGGGATCGAGGCCTTCCGACGCCTCCTTAACGATCGCCGTTTTTGGACGCTTCCCATGTGTCTGGAAACTCCTAAAGGACCGGACCTCAAAGAAGACAGAATGAATTTGAAGCTGCTCCGAAGCCTAATCGCAAGCAAGTAGTTAAGCAGGCTGCTAAAAAAGAGGGTCATGCTTCGACGGGCTCATCCTTCGGCAAGCTCAGGAGCACGGAAAATCTTCCCCAACTTCAAGCGTCCTTTCGTTCGCCCTGAGCTCAGCGAAGGGTAGACGAAGGGTTTTTCACCAACATGCTGCAGTCTTTCCTACAACCCGAAACCTGAGACTCGAAACCCGAAACTACTTTACGGAAGGCCAGAGGGAGAAGGACTTTTTGTCAGAATCCGAGGCGCCCAGGGCAAACCACGGCTCCTGCGCGCCAGCGCCTTTCAGGACGCCGAAGAAATAGATGCGGAGCAGTTGCTCGATGAGCTCCGTTAAAGGCAAATCGCGTCTGGGATGATACCAGGTATAGATCCAGTTCATCATGCCGAAGAGCGAAAACGTCGCCACCCGAAGATCCATTCCGCCGCCGTCTTGCTTTTGCACCGCCGCGATCAAATCCATGAGGACCGTCACGTAGCGGCGTTTCAGCACGCGCATCTTTTCCTGAAATTCTCCTGTCAGCGATTCGTCCTCATGAGCCATGACTTTCATTTCGTTCATGTTGTGCAAAAAAAACCCGAGATGATTTTCGGCAAAGATTCGGACCCGTGTTCGCGGGTTGCTTTCCGTCGCGGCCGCTTTTTGCCATCGCTGCAGCAGGGTTAAAAAACACTGCTCCTGAATGAGATAGAGCAGCTCTTCTTTCGTGCGAAAGTAGTAATACAAACCGGCCAGGCTCATCTTCGTGGCGCGCGCAATATCGCGAATCGAAGTGGAATGAAAACCCTTTTCCGCGAAAATCTTGGCGGAGGTCTTAAGGATTCGTCTCAGCTTCTCGTCGTGCTGCCGGGTGGGAGCTTCCGTGCGGTTGGCCATGAACAAAACGCATCTTGGCAAAACGTCCCCTGCCTGTCAAACAACCAAGCCGGCAGAAGCAAAAATTGGCGTACCCTGACCAATCTGTCGCTACGGCGAGGAGACCGCCAATCGAACTAGGCAAACTGTTGCAGACGCCGGCGGCTTTCCCAGCGGTCCCCGGTCGTCGCGCGTACGCCGGCCGCGGGAGCGGCGCGGGAAGAGCGCGAGCAACGGTGACCCTGCTTGACGCCTCTGAGGTCCTTGAGGTCTCGCTCAAAACTTGAAACCCGAAACCTGGCACCTCTTACAGCCCGTACAACGCCCGCGCGTTGTCGTCGAGAATCTTGTTGACCACGCTCGCGGGCACCTTGCCTTCTTGCCGCAGCCGCCGCAGCGCTTCGATCTCGGCAGAGGTATCGGCGTGGCCATAGTCGGAGCCGATCACGAGATTGTCCTCGCCGGCGTACTGCACGACATAGGCGAGGTCGTCGGTCGTTTCACAGGCGACGTAAATCCTGTTTTCACGCAGGAGATTTTCGCTGAGCGGCCGGCCCCGCCGCTTGAAGCGCCTCCCTAAATCGCGGACCACGTAAGGGATCCACTGCGCGCTCACCTCGATGAAGCCCAGCTTCAGTTTGGGAAACCTTTCCGGAATCTGGTCGAAAATGACCGAGTGAAAGGCGCCGACTACGGCGAGCTTGAACTTCGAAAAGCCGGAATCCTGAATGAAAAAATCGTGGACGGCGAAGCTGGCGTTTCCGGAATGGACGCAGACCGGCATATCCAGCCGGCTGGCCTCTTCGTACAGCGGGAAAAAATAAGGATCGCTCAAGCGCCGCTCGGCTTCCAACCCGCACACGAAGACACCGCAGGCCCCGTTTTCTTTGCCGAAGCGCATTTCAGCGAACGACTGCTCCATGCTCAGCAACGGCACCGCCGCGACCCAGCGCAAACGATCGGCCGCCTTTCTCCAGAGCTCCGCCAGCCAGCGGTTGTAGCTGCGATACAAGGCGACCTGAACCTCCGCCCTTCGCGTCATCGGCGTTAGAAACAAAGTGGGATAGAGCACCTGCACATCCACGCCCAATTCGTTCATGTGGCTCAGACGCTTTTCAATATCGCTCATCTCTCGCGCGGCCTGAGGCGTTTCCTTTCCCACGTTGGTGCGGGCGTGCAAGCGACCGTCGACCATCCAGTAAGTCGCGGTTGTGTCGCTCGGATTCACGGGACCGACGACTTGCGGCAGGAACTGACGTTCGGATTCGGTCATGGAGTTCCAGGTGTTTTCCGTCTCTATGACGTGCGCATCGGAATCGATGGTGGGCATGGTTACCTCATTGAGTAGCGAGCGTACTTTAAAAACGCATATGTTAGGACCGCGCAAAAAGTCAAGACGAACCGCCCTCGCTGATTTTGATTCTTATTCAGTTCATGCGGTTGGTTTGACTCACCACGAAGTGGGTCATGAGTCTCGCCCACAGAGGAGGAAAATAGAGGGATTCCTCTCTCCACCAAGACGCCTCGAACCCCAACTTTTCGAAGGAGAGCGCCGAGTAGAGAGGAGGCGCACCACGTGAACCGATACAGGAACAGGCGTGTTTCCTCCTCCCTCTCTAAAATTCCGTACAGCGGGTTTTCCCTAGTACGGCTTCAAACTGGAATTGAACCGCGACCTTCATCCACCATGTTGAGCTTAAGCGTCAGACCCGCATTCACTCAGACAAGCCGGATTTATACGGGGCTAAAGTCACCGTCTCCAGAGAGAGCCTTTTTCCGTAGGGGGACTTGCGTCCAAGCGGGACTCCCCCTTTATTACAGAGACCATCCAGTCCAGAGGTCCTTGGCTCCCCAGCGGGTTATGTTGTCCCACCGGATCAGTGCTTACTATGACCTCATCCGAGCTTCTC
>JBOHVR010000069.1:0-2110 GCA_050735755.1 Binatia bacterium | reverse complement strand
GGATGTCGCGCAACTGAGCCTTGAAAAGCTCCACCACTTCCAGGGAGATCCGGATCGAACGCCATCCAAGAAAGGGATTGGGCTCATCGGTGACTTTGCGCACAAAAAGGGGATACTTGTCGGCGCCGATGTCTAACGTTCGAATCGTCACCGGCTTTCCCTGCATCCCGTCGACGACGCGGCAATAAAGGTTGTACTGTTCCTCTTCGCCGGGGAAATCCAGATGTGCTAGAAACGGCACCTCGGTTCGATATAGACCGACTCCCTGAGCTCCGTGCAGATGGGCGAAAGCGATGTCTGTGAGCAAACCCACATTGGCATAAAGCGCCACGCGATGACCGTCCTGAGTCTCTGAAGCCAAATCCCGAATCTCATCGAGCTCGCGACTGAAGGCCACATAATCCCGCTCCAGTCGATCGTATTCGTGAGTGATCTCGGGATTCGGATTCACGAAAACAAAACCCGAGTTGCCATCGACAATGACGGAATCGCCCGGGCGTACCGATTCCAGCAAGCCTTCGACTCCGACGACCGTAGGGAGTTCGAAAGACTTCGCCAGGAGCGCTGCGTGCGAGGTGACCCCTCCTTTCGCCAGCACGATACCCCGGAAACGCCCTCCTTCGATCAACGCTAGGTCCGCAGGAAGAAGGTCCTCGCAGACCAGGACCGGACTGTCCGGCAAGATGGTTTTCCCATGGTTCGTTCCCGAGAGGTTTTCCAAGATTCTTTGCGCCACATCGCGTACATCGGCAGACCTTTCCCTCAAGTACTCGTCTTCAATCCGCGTAAAAAGTCCCAAATACTCCTGAAAAACCGAGCCCACCGCATACCCGGCAGTTACTTTTTCACGCAGGATCTTCTTCTCCACGCGTTCAATCAACGAGGGGTCTTCGATGATCAATCGCTGAACGTCAAATACCGCCTCCTCTTCTTTGGAGAGGAGCGACTTCATGCTCTGTTTTTGATGATTGATCTGCTCCCGGCCTTTTTCGACTGCGGCACGAAATTTTTCCAGCTCCCGTGTTGGATTTCTCGTTCCCTCTTTCTTGACCGCGCCCAGATTGAGCCGCGGCTTGAGAAGAAAAACTTCCCCCCGGCCGAAGCCCGGCGCCACCGCCAGCCCCGTCAGGCGACCATCCCATTTCTGCCCCTGCATTCCCCCGGGGCGTTCCCGTCGTCTCCCTTCATAAACGCGGAGCTTTCGGAGCGCTTCGACCAGCCGTTTTTGATACTCCTTGCGCTCACGTTCCTTGGTCTGAATCGACTCGACGAGGCGTGCCTGAATGACGATATTCGAAACCTGCGACGAAATCGCTTTAAGAAGGCTGATTTCATCGCGCGAGAATTGCCGCCGCCGCGAGGTTTGGACCACCAGGACACCCAGGGGTGACTTTCTTTCCACCAGCGGCACGCCGAGAAAAGAGTGAAAGCGTTCTTCCCCAGTTTCAGGAAAATATTTGTAGCGTGGATGAGCCTGCGCGTCCACGACCCTGACCGCGCCCATGCGTTCGATCACCAATCCCGTGAGGCCCTCATTGATTGCCATCGACACCTTGCCCACAGCCTCCGGCTCCAGCCCCGTAGTCGCGCGCAGCGTTAACCGATTCTTCTGCCGGTCTAAGATGTAGAGCGAGCAAACTTCCGTCCTCATACGCTCGGCGACGATCGCGACGATGCTCTTTAACGTTTCCTGCAGGTTCTGTGAGTGGCTGATCAGAGTGTTGATATCTTCGATCAGGCTCAGATGAACCAGTTCTTGGGATGATGAATTTCTACTGGGGGCCATGGCTAACTGGATTTTATGCCAGTCCCCGTGACAAAAATACAGACGAGGACCGGTCTCATCAACACTCGAAAGGGTCTGTGATCTGTTCGCCAGGATCGATCTTATTGATGACCAAACCGCTCAGGAGTTTAGGATAGAAAAAGGTGGTTTTCTGAGGCATTCGCTCACCTTTCAAGGCCAGAGAGAACACGTGTTCAGGTTGGGTCGCGTTGAGGATGAAAGCGGCTTGATTGCGCTCCTGATCAACCACTTTCAGCGCTTCCTCTTCGCTTTCAAGGTAGCGGATCATCCCCTCTTGGACTTGAGCTTCCGGACTTAATTCCA
>JBOHVR010000068.1:0-3077 GCA_050735755.1 Binatia bacterium | reverse complement strand
ATGTCATTACGGACATCAATGGCGCGCAAGTCCAGCTCAACGAGTATGATCCGTGGGGGAAGGTAAGCCGCTCTGAGCCCGCAAGTAACGCTCCCGATCCCACGCACCGCTTCAACGGCAAGGAGCTAGACCCAGAAAGCGGCCTCTACTACTACGGCGGCAGGTACTATGATCCGGAGCTCGCAAGATTTGTCTCTCCTGATCCGTTTGTCCCACAGCCCAGCGATCCACAGAGTCTGAACCGCTATAGCTATGTCCTCAATAATCCAGTCAACCTCGTAGACCCGGATGCCATTTCTTCTGGGCCATTGCCGCCATTGCTAAGGCCATCGTCAGTGCGGTCCAAGCGGTGGCGGCGGTGATTGGAACAGTCCTAAACGCCGTCTCGGCGGGACTGAACGCAGCGGTCATCGGCGGAACTGAAGGCGCGGTGGCAACTATTACGGTGAAGCATGCACTGCTCTTCGCTGGAGGTGTTCGTACCGCAGCTGATTTGATGCGGGGATCCAGTCGAGGCGGTCCGGGAGGATGGGGAGGAATCAATCAACCTGTCGCTGGACCCGGCATCCAAGACGGTGGCTTCTCAAGCCCCATGTTCGCTATGGCTGCTGGGGCAGCAGAGTGTGAAGTTTGCCCAACGTCTGGACTTGAATTTTTAAAAGCGCTTTTTTTGGCAAGAGAAGTTGCGGCAGCAGAGCTTCCGAAAGGCAGCAAGGACGGCCCCGGCGCGGGTCGACGATTCAGCAGACAAACCAGGGAGCAAGCCCGACAACCCGATTGTTTACTCTGTGGTGACCCGACGACTCGACAAACGGGCCCAAATCAATCTACGATAGACCATGTCATTCCACGTTCCCGTGGTGGAACCAACTTGCCTGAAAATGCGGCTAATCTTTGCCTGACCTGCAATCAGGACAAAGGTAGTTTGACAATGGATGAATACCTGGAGCGGCTAAGAGTTGAACAGCAGGAAATTAATCGAATCAATAAACTCCCACCAGGCGAAAGAGCTGGACCTTTAGGCGACGTCTTTCGAAAGAGATAGCAGACGCTTAGGCGCTGGGGTGGGCTCCATGATTCACCCTAGGAGACAATCTCGATGAACCCAGATGAGTTCAACGAACTGGTTCTTAATAACATCGAGAGGCACGCTTGGCACGTTACTCTTGTGTCGAAAAGGGAGGATGAGAAGGAACATAACATTCCAGGTTGGGGATATTCTGTTGGACTTTACCACAATTTTCATCATCCGGAAGTGGTGATCTTTGGACTACCACACGACCTCACGCACAGAATCATCAATGCCGTGAGCGAGGATGTTCGTGCCGGGAAAATTTACAAGTCCGGCACGAATATCCTGAAATTCTCGAAGGCGTATTTTGCACTTTCCGGGCCGTAGAAAAAGTTTGGTATAGGCTTTTCTTGGGATCTGCGACACGATTTTATAAAAGCGATGGATTTCCAGTCCTTCAATGCATCTGGCCTGACAAACAGCAAAGCTATCCGTGGCGCCCGAATTTCAGGCGCGATTGGTTTTGGGCACAGCCATTGCTGTTTCACGCAGAGCCTGAGAAGGCAAACGTGAGAGAGCTTCTAGAGATTATGTCAAGAAGTGGATAAACGACATCCGGCGGAGGAAAGAAAAGGGGGGAAAGAATCGGAAGATTGCAGTAACGCTCTTCGCTTTCCAGCCAAACTTTCACGCCCAGACCTTTCCCCTCACCGTCAAGCCGTCACGGAATCTACGTAGCCTTGAAAATTGGAACTCGTAATTCGCGCGCGAGCAAATCGAAGTCGGCAACGTTAACTGTCACTACGGTAGCGCCATACCGTCGGCCTGTAAGCGCGATCAAAGCATCGTTCTGAAAATCGCGTCGCTTGCTTGTGTCCCACCGTTGTTCGTCACCTATCTTTCGCACCAATCTTCCAGCTTCCCACCAATCGGCAACCGTCGGTTCCCAGCAAATCCTCGCCAGCCTGAAGAGATCTAAAACCAGACGCTCCGCCTGGCGTGTTCGGGCTCCTCTTCGAAGCTCCGAGAGGACGACCACTGAGTGGCGAACGATGTAGCCCTTACGAATGACTTCCAGAGTTTCCTGATAAAAACCCCTCTCCCAGTGGTCGATGTAAACATTGGTGTCGAGGATGGCCAGATGCATGACGGAGTAGTTCTAAGCTTTTTCTAAGCTTTCCGGCTGCAGGTTCAGCCGGGTCTTGTTCATGAATTTCCAAAACTCTTCCATATCAGCCATCTGTTTTACCGATAGACGGATAACCTCTGAGTCGGTCTTTGCTCCCAGGGCTTTTTTAGCCCGCCGGAGCTCCGTATCGTCCACAAAGAAGGATTTTCTCTTTAGTTTTGTTCCCATGAGCCGGAGCCTCCCAACTAATAATGTATGCCTACTATAGAGATAAGGTGCATATGTGTCAATTCCGTGCTGGCGGTTAGCCGAACGGCACCTCGCACGAACGCTAGGCGGACAACGGGGCAGCGCGATTCGGGAATAAGACCACCAAAGACTCAAAGACTATGGAATGAGATTGCTGACAGGGTCTCGCAGCTTACACCGGCTTCGAGCTAAAAACATTTACGGCGCGGCAATCTCCACTTGGAGAGTTCCAACACCCTCCACTTCGCCCTCGACGCGGTCGCCAGGCTTGAGAAACAGCGGCGGAACGCGCGCAAACCCGACGCCCGACGGTGTTCCGGTGCTGATGATATCGCCCGGCTCGAGCGTCATTCCTGCAGAAAGGCTTTCGATCGTCGTGGGAATATCAAAGATCATGTCGCGCGTGTTCCCGTCTTGCATGACCTCGCCGTTAACCCGGCAGATCAGACGCAGGTTATGCGGGTCGGCCAGGGCGCTCTTGTGGATGATGCAGGGACCTAAAGGGCAAAACGTATCGAGTGATTTGCCCTTGAACCACTGGCCATGACGCCGCTGCAGATCCCGGGCGGTCATATCGAGGCAGACGGTATAGCCGAAAACGTAATCGAAAGCTTTCTCCTTTTGTATGTCCTTGCCCTTTTTTCCCATGACGACATCCAACACTACCTCGTAGTCCAACCGCTCGGT
>JBOHVR010000067.1:0-4749 GCA_050735755.1 Binatia bacterium | reverse complement strand
GGGTTGGCGTCGTCGCTCTCAATTTGGCAGTCATTACGATTCTGGCGGGCGGCTACGTTTCCGGCCGGTTCAGCGCCGATATACCCGTGGTGTACGCCAATGACGAGGATCACTTCAAATACGGCTCGATCGGCAGCGAGCACGAGTTCGGCATTCCGTACTGGATCTGGCGCGCGCTGCCCGAACTCTTCGCGGAAAAACTTCCCGGCAAGGGCTACGAATCGCTGGGATTTATCTATGAAAAAGGGAAGGATTTGCCGATCGGCATGTCACGGCGACGTTATTTGGGATTCGATTTGGTGTGGTTGAATTGCGCTTTCTGTCATGCCGGCACGGTTCGCGAAACATCTGACAGCGCGCCACGGATATACACGGCCATGCCCGCAAACGGTTTTGATTTTCGCGCCTTTATGCGGTTTCTCTTTGCTGCGGGCGAAGATCGGAAGTTCACGCCCCAGCGCATCCTTTTTCAGATCAAACAGATCCGGGAGCGGGAAGGAATGAAGGATTTGCCTCTTTTGGATCGGCTCGTGCTGCGTTTTTACGGCATTTATTTCATGAGAGAGCGCGTGCTGGCGATTCGCGACCGGCTGAACTTTCTTAGGGAGCAGCCGGAATGGGGGCCCGGCCGCGTGGACACTTTTAACCCGCTCAAGGCGTATTTCAATTTTCCCCCTGAGAAACTCGCGCCCGAGGAACGCATCGGCACGACCGATTTCCCCTCCATCTATAATCAGGGGCAGCGCGAGGAACGTAAGATGGAGCTGCACTGGGATGGCAACAATGTTTCGCTCGAGGAACGGAATCGAAGCGCGGGCATGGGCGCGGGCATCACGCCGCCCACGGCGGATCGAACTAGCATGAAGCGCGTTGCCGATTGGCTGCGCAACCTGCCTGCGCCGGCCTATCCTTTCAAGCTTGATAAAGAGCTTGCGGCGCAGGGAGCGCCGGTTTACCAGAAGTATTGCGCGGAGTGCCACGGGAGAGACGGCAAAGACTTTAGCGGGAAGTACGTGGGCAAGGTCACGCCGATTGAAGAGATCGGCACGGATCGCCACCGCCTGGACTCGTACACCTACGACGTGGCCGTAAATCAAAACCTGCTCTTTGCGGGTTACGGCGATGAGCGCTTCAGCCACTTCCGCAAGACGTTTGGCTACGCCAATAGCCCGCTCGATGGGTTATGGCTGCGGGCTCCATATTTACATAACGGTTCGGTGCCGACTTTGCGTGATTTGCTGGAGCCGAGCGCGAAGCGGCCGAAGAGCTTCTATCGCGGCTACGACGTTTACGACCAGAAAAAGGTCGGCTTTGTGTCTGACGTGCCCGATGAGAAAACCAGTAAGTTTTTTCTCTACGAGACGGAAAAAGACGGTAATTCCAACAAAGGTCACGAGGGCTACCGCTACGGGACGGAGCTTTCTCCCGCAGAGAAAGAGGCTCTGGTCGAGTATCTGAAAACGTTCTGAGCGGTCAAGCCTGGATGCGAAATCTTTTCTTGCGGTCATGCGCGGAGGCGCTTTCAGATATCTCCTCGCCCTCCTTGGGGGGAGAGGACTAAGGTGAGGGTGGTGCGGCTGGATTTTGCCCTCACCCTCCTCTCCCGCTTGTGCGGGAGAGGGAAAATTGATCCCGGGAGGGGCGAGGTTAGGGTCAGCATACCTGTACGGAGGAATAATGGCTGAGATCACAAAGAAAAGAACCGGCTGGAAGATTGCCCTGATTATTATTGTGATGCTGGGCGTAGCGGGGGGAATTATCGGCTGGCAGAAGTTCTTCCGCGAGGAGCCGCAGCCGGCATGGGTCACGTCTACTCCGGAGATGCGCTTCAAGTACGGCTCGATCGGCGCGGAGCACGACGCCGGCATCCCGTACTGGATTTTTTACGTGCTGCCGCGGATCTTTCCGGATAAACTTCCGGGCCCCGGCGGCTATGCCTCGTTAGGCGTGGCGTGGGAACAAGGACAGGAGCTGCCGATCGGGTTCACCAAGAAAGTCATCGGTTTCCCGCGTGTGGCCAATAATTGCGCCTCCTGCCATACCGCAAGCTATCGCAAGAGCCCGAACGAGAATCCGACTTTCGTGCCGACCGGCCCTAACCACACGCTTAATCTCCAGGCGTTTTTTCGTTTTGTCGTAGATTGCGCCAAGGATCCGCGATTCAATGCGGATGAGATTCTGGGTGAGATCGACCTCGTCTACAAACTGTCCTGGCTCGATCGGGCCATCTACCGATACCTGCTGATTCCGATCACCAAGAAGCGCCTGCTGGAACGGGAGAAGCAGTTCGCGTGGGTCTATCACAAGGACTTCCCGCTGTGGGGCCGCGGGCGCGATGACGCCATGAATCTCACCAAATACTTCCTGATCGGTTCCCCTATGGACAATAGCATCGGCCCCACCGACATGCCGTCGGTCTGGAATCTTAAGAAGTATAAACCCGAAAAAGGCATGCTGATGAACCTCGCCGGCGACAGCCACGACGCGCGCTCTGTGATCATTGACTCCGCGCTCGGACTGCTTGGCGCTGCGCCCCACGACATGGAAGACTTTCTTGAGCAGGTGGCGTGGCTGGAAGACTATCTGGGCAATCGGCAGGCGCCCAAATATCCTTTTCCGATCGACCAGGCAAAAGCCAAAACCGGCGAGGCCGTGTTCGCCCAGAACTGCGCTCGGTGCCACGCGAGCGAGCGCACCGGCACGCGCGTGCCGGTGGAAGAAGTCGGCACGGATCGCGAGCGGCTTGACACCTGGAGCAAGCAGGCGGCTATCGAGTCGAATAAAATCGTGCGCAACTTCGGCATCGAAAGGCGCGGTCTCGTCGAGAACGAACCCAGCGGTTATATCGCGGCATTCCTCGACGGCATCTGGCTGCGCGCGCCCTATTTACACAACGGCTCGGTGCCGACTCTGCGTGATCTGATCAAGCCCGCCGCCGAGCGCCCCAAAGTCTTCTACCGCGGCTATGACGTTTACGATGCGGCCAATGTGGGCTTTGTCACGCAAGGCAAGGAGGCGGAGCGCATCGGCACTAAATTCAACGTAGCCGAGCGCTCCAACAGCAACCAGGGGCACGAATACGGCACGCAACTGTCTGCTGCTGAGAAGGACGCACTAATCGAATATCTCAAAACGCTGTAGGCACTATAAGGACACAAAGGTTTTTTGTTTCTTAATTGTGTTGGAATGGCTGGAGGGACCCGCTGAGTAACTAAATTCCGTTCGCCCTGAGCATGTCGAAGGGCTCTGGAAGTTAGTCCAGCGTCGCGCGAGGGCAGGGTGAAGGGCGAAACTATTTTGGCACTAACTCGGTTGCGAGTTTCTTGACTTTTCCAGCCGCGATCTCGCGCAGCGCAACGACGATCTCGCGGTTATCCGATTCGACGAGGGGTTTGGCGCCTTTGAAGAGCTGCTTGGCCCTTTTGGCGCCGAGGATGACCAACTCAAAGCGGTTGTCGACCTTTTCCAAACAATCTTCTACGGTAATCCGTGCCATTCGTAGCTCCTTCAGTTGCTGAATTTAAGCAGATTTGGACCCGGGGTGCAACTTGGGGTAGAAATCCGCCGCGCGGTCTTCAGCACCCGTCACACGCTTCCTGCGATTTCGAAGCCGAGGTCGGCAATCATCTGATGCGCGTCCGAAGCCCTTTGTCCCGGTGTCGTCAAGTAGCCGTTCACAAAAAGCGAGTTGGCTGGATAGAGGCTCAGCGGTTGAAGCGAACGGAGATTGACTTCCCGTCCGCCGCCGACACGAACCTCTTTACATGGATTTATGAAGCGGACGAGACAGAGGATCTTCAGACAGCGCTGCGGCGTGACCTCGTGCAAGATTTCGAGCGGCGTTCCGGGAATCGCATGGAGAAAGTTCACGGGAATGGAATCGACGTTTAACTCTCGTAAGGCAACCGCCCAGTCAATTATGTCTTCCTGAGTCTCACCCATTCCCATGATGCCGCCGCAGCAGGTGGACATGCCGGCTTCCCTGACCGTGTTGACGGTTGCCACGCGATCGTCGTAAGTGTGCGTCGTGCAAATTTTGGGATGGTAACGCCGGCTCGTGTTCAAGTTGTGGTTCACGCGCTCAACGCCGGCCTGCTTGAGCACCTTAGCCTTGGACTCATTTAAAAGACCCAGGCAAGCGCAAATGTTTATGGGAACCTGTCTCTTGATCTCCTGCACTACGGCGGCTACTTGATCGGTTTCCCGATCCGTGGGGCCCCGGCCACTGGCGACCATGCAGTATCTGACGGCGCCGGCGTCCTTAGCTTTGAACGCGCCCTCCAATAGCGTCTCCTTGGGAAGAATCGGATAGCGATCGATGGGCGCCTTAGAGATTGAGGATTGAGAACAGTAGTGGCAGTCCTCCGGACAGAGCCCGCTTTTAATGTTCTTCAGGACGTGAATTTGGACTTTTTTCCCCCAAAAGTGGTGACGGACTCGGAACGCAGCCTGCAGGAGTTCCGGCAGCCTTTCGTCGGGCGCGTTGAGGACGGCTAGCATCTCCTCGCGCTCAAGGATTTGCCCGCTCAGTGCCTTGTCAGCTAAAACCTCGTAGTCCATCAGACCTCCGCAATGTTTCCGCTTTGTACCATGCGCTGGCTAGTGCTTCAACTTGAGAGATCGGAACGCGGCGCAGTGTTCTCTAAGGAGAGGCGATTCGGTTGACGCAACATCGGTTTCAATGAACGCCAACATACCCTGCGACTCATCGGCTAGGAGCGCTTGCCCACGCAGCGTACGGCGTAGCAC
>JBOHVR010000066.1:0-4595 GCA_050735755.1 Binatia bacterium | reverse complement strand
AGACCTCCTCAGAGGAATGACGCACCGATCCGTCTTGGAGTGTCACATCGATGAGGGATTTTTCAGCCAAGCGAGTCTCGTCCTTTTCCGGATGTAAGATAGCCGCTACAGATTGGCCGACCAGGCGCTCAATGGGGTAACCCAGAATGGTGGACGCGGTTGGGTTGGCGAACATGACTTTTCCTTCGCGGTCCAGGCCGAAGATTCCCTCGCCCGCGGAGTTTAGTATCAAGTCGAGACGGGAGGCGGCAATTTCGTTAAAGCGCCAGCTAATGACAGTTCCGGCGGAGGCACACAAAATGAAGAAGGCGTGGATGCCGGCCCAAGTCCACGGCGCGTTCAACGCGGCGCTGTGATTGTAGACCGCTTCCGGCCAAAGGACGCCGACGAGCCCATGATGGATGGCAACGTAGACGATCGCCAGAAGATAAGGAATCCAGTCCTGGTAGAGCGCCAAGAAAGTAAGCATGACAAAGAAGTGGAAGTGAAGCTCGATGTAACCCCCGGATAGATGAACCAGAATGGCAGAAGAGCTCATTAATCCTAAGGCAACCGCTGAGGCTTGAAGAGTAGTGCTCAGACGTTTCCAGCCTCCCAAAACCGCAAGCAGAGCTACAGGGACTCCCTCCAAAGCGGTGTGGAGCACGGTGTTATCTTGGAACAGGGCCTCTATGCTGACAACCCAGCGATAACCGTATAGGGGCCCTACGAGACCGATAAGAATTGCGTGAAACCAGGTCAAACCTATTAGAAAGCGGTGACGTTTAGTCCAGATTTCCCGAGGGAGGGCTCCACCTGAAGGGATAATACTCTTTAGGAATACGGCGGCGCGCGCGAAAGGCGTAAAAGTTATTAGTGTCAGCATGCTGCGCTGTTTCATGGGTGCTGCGACCCGTCAGTTCGTTGTCACCCGGGGTTCGGAAGCGGAGTCAAAAAAAGAGCCGGCGTCTTTTTCCCAGTTAACGCTGTGGAATACTGGAAACAAAAGTCCAATAGAGCTCAAAGCCTCTTATGACTTCCTGCAGTTTGCGGAAATCCAAGGGCTTTTTGATGTACGAGCATGCTCCTTCAGAGTAGGATCTGAGGATGTCTTCATCTCTTTCGCTGACCGTCATCATGATCACGGGAATGTGGCGGAGTTGAGGATCGGCTTTGATTTCTTGCAAAACTTCAAAGCCGTTTTTCTTGGGCATGTTGATGTCCAGCAGGACAAGATCCGGCACCTGGGCATCCTGGTGCGGGCCTTCGCGCCGGAGGTAGGCTAGCGCCTGTTCGCCATCCGGCATGACGTTGATGAGATTGAGAAGCTTCGCCTCGCCTAAAGCTTCGGTGATAATTAGAATGTCATCCTCGTTATCCTCTACCAGGAGTATTTGCACCTGCTTTGGATTCATTGCGTTATCCCCTTTGCCTCATGTTTCTATTCTCTCCCCGGGCGCGGCTGCAACCCTCGGCCCTTGTCGTCCAGGGTCGCTCGCGAACGACCTTGCAATAATCGGAGTTTCAAAAACGGCGGCAAGGTCTGCCCTTTCGTCAAAAAGCGTTACCGTTGTGTTTGTCCCGGGCGCCGGGCCAGACATAGGCCGAGGCGCTGCCCAGACAACGGTTCCCGCGATGAACTGCGGCTGCAAGGGCGAATAGCGCGAGCTTCTTTTTATTCGTCATGATGGCATGCCAGCAGCGGCTCTTTAAGGCCGACTGACCCTGGTGAGTTCGAAGTGCGCAAACGGGTTCGGCAGGAGATGCTATGTGATGGCTCCGCCATTGATCAAGTGAGATGGTTTCGGCTCAACGCTCGATGCGCGGGCAGCCAAATATTGGAGGGAAAGCTCACTCCCGGGTCGAATCGTGTGATGGAGAACTGGATTTGGAAGCGCGCGTGGGTTTGGCGGCAACTAATTCGAGGACGCTCTGCTTGTTGAAGCGCCAGCTGCGGCCCACTCTATTGCCGGGAATGGCGCCTTGCTCGGCCAACCGATACACGGTTTTCACGTGGATCTTTAGCAGCTCAGCAACTTCTGAGGGTGTGATGATTTCATCCATTGTTTATCGCCTGTTCCTTCCTGGGGTCCCGTTGTTAGTGGAGTTCACCATGGGGAGACGTAAAACGCATAAATCATGCCATGGGTTAAGACCCACCAGAGCGTGGAAAATTTTGAGGAAAGTTATGTGTTTAGAGGCAACCTGCCAGACCGACATCCATCTGCCGAGAATCCAAGTTCCAAAATTGTACGTTGCGTGCGCGCTTTTTTGTCGCGTCCTTCGAGTTTAGAAATAACGAAAGTGGAGTCGTGAGCTAACGGGTGTCTCTGAAACACGCTAAATAAGTAATGTCATTCCGAGCCGAAGCGAAGAATCTTTAAAGCCTTTCAGATCCTTCACTTTGTAGTGATGAGATCTTTGGGAGCCTGAGCAATGTTCGTGAAACAGCGCCAGATTTATTAAACCACTTTAGAGATAGGACACTAGTTAAGGGCAGCCAGAACGGCGGAAGTAAACGTTGCAGTGGTGCCTTTGCCGCCAAGATCCGGGGTAAGAACCTTTTTATTCTTGAGGACTTTTAATAGAGCTCGATGAATCCTTGCAGCAGACGCTTTTTCACCCAGGTGATGGAGCATCATTTCGGCGGCCAGAATCATTGCCGCCGGGTTTGCGATTCCTTTGCCGGCAATGTCGGGGGCGCTGCCGTGAACGGGCTCGAAGACCGCACTCCGTAAACCAATATTGGCCCCCGGGGCCATTCCCAAACCGCCGACGAAACCGCTGCAGAGATCCGAAACGATATCCCCATAGAGGTTCTCGCAGAGGAGAATATCGAATTGATTGGGGTTGACGACCAGTTTCATACAAAGGGCATCCACAATCACTTCATCGTAACGGATTTTAGGGTACCGTCTAGCGATCTTGCGTGCGGCTTCGAGAAAAAGGCCGTCGCTGAGTTTCATAATGTTGGCCTTGTGGACGGCGGTGATTCGCTTACGTTTCATCCGTTCGGCATAATCAAAAGCAAACTTCGCGATGCGGATGCATGCTTCCCAGGTAATGATTTTGACGCTTTCCACGACTCCGGGGGCTACCGTGTGCTCGACGCCCGCGTATAGACTTTCTGTGTTCTCGCGAACAACGACGAGGTCAACGTTATCGTAGCGGCTTTTGACGCCCGGCAATGTTTTCACGGGGCGAAGGTTGGCGTAGAGGTTCAGCTCTTTGCGCAGCGCTACGTTGGCGCTGGGAAAGCCTTTGGCGATCGGGGTTTCAATGGGGCCTTTGAGGCCCACTTTGGTTTTGGCCAGGGATGTAAAGACCTGAGACGGGAGGGGCGTGCCGTGCTTCTTGACGGCAAGCGCGCCGACTTCGACCTCATCCCAGACAACTTTGGCTCCAGAAGCTTCAACAACGCGCACAGTGCTGCGAGTAACTTCCGCGCCAATTCCGTCTCCGGGCATCAAGGTGATTCGGTGGGCCATCGCTTTTCCCAGACACAGTAGGGAATCGAGACTCACTGGTTGAGGCAAAAAGCCAATGGTGCGAGGAGGGGGATTTGAACCCCCACGCCATTTCTGGCACTAGCCCCTCAAACTAGCGCGTCTGCCGATTCCGCCATCCTCGCACAATTCTTTGTGACTCGTCATTTGTGATTCGTGAGCCGCGCCACGGATTTCGGCTGGCGAGTTTCCGACTTGGCCCTTGTGCGTGTCTCGCTTAGCTCTAAACACGTAAACCTCACCACGGGAGTTGCGGAATAACGTTTCCCTCTGGGTTCAAGGCGTGGACGGTTTTTGGGGCAGCGACTTGTCGGGCTGAGGATTGGGCTCAGGGCTCTTCGCGTCGGGAGCTGTTTGACCGGAGCTTGAGCCTGCTTGTGGCAGGCTCCGCTGCGCGGGAGTCTGGGCACGCTCCAAGACACTCGATGTGGGTTTCTTACCCGAGAAATATCCTAATGTAAGCGAAGTGATCATGAAGACGATAGCCAGTCCGGTAGTCAAGCGAGTCAAAAAATTCCCGGCGCCGCTGCTCCCGAAGATTGTGGAACTCGAGCCGCCGAAGACAGCCCCGATATCGGCGCCCTTGCCGGTTTGCAGCAGCACGATGACAATAAGACCGATGCTTACAATGATATGAATGATGGTGACTAAAGTGATCATGCTCCGTCAACTAAAGGCCCGAGCGATCGTCACAAAGCTCTGAACGTCCAGACTCGAGCCCCCGATCAGAAAGCCATCCACTTCGCGCAAGCTCGCCAACGACCGGCAGTTCTCCGGCCGGACGCTCCCGCCATAGAGAACGCGGCTTTTCATCTTTTTTCCCCTCGTCCCCAGAAACTTCTTGAAGGACTTTTGTATCCAACCGTGCACGGCTCTGACTTGTTCGGGGGTAGCGTTGTGCCCGGTCCCAATCGCCCAGACCGGCTCGTAAGCGATATCGAAGTTTCCTATAGCAGTTTTACCCAAGTCCTTCAACGCGGTGCGCAGCTGGCGGCCAATCACCTGGCGCGTGGCTCCGCGGCTTCGTTCCGCCCATGTTTCGCCGACGCAAAGAATGGGACGAAGACCCATGCGCAGACAAGCCACGATCTTTTGCGCCACGTTCTCGTC
>JBOHVR010000065.1:0-3620 GCA_050735755.1 Binatia bacterium | reverse complement strand
CCCTTGGCCCCAGCCTTTTGGATCAGTTTTGCTACCCGGCTTTCCGGATCGAAGAGCGAGCCAATTCCCAATTGATCGTATTCCTCGCGTCCTTCGCGAGACGACAGCCAGCCGGAAATCAGCAGCGCCGCATTCGGAGACTTGGCCCCCTTCACGACCGTCCAAATTTCCGTCAAGTGACCTGGTGTTTCGAGAGGAAAAACGACCGCCAGTTTGGCCTTGGGATCCTTTGTCATGATCCTCAGCGCGGATTGATAATAACTGCCGCACATCATGGAATGCTCGCCGCCGGCTATCTGATTCAGACTGTCAGATTGACCTCTCTTGAAAATGGGTTGGTTTTCCTTAAGCTGTCTTGCGAATTCGATCGTTTTCTTCTCGCCCCACGCGGCATAGAGCGCCGTAAAAGGTTTGGGCCGGGTATCCACCACGAACTTTCCCTTCCAATAAGGATCCAGGCATTGTTTCCAGTCCTGCGGAACTTTATCGGCAGGCACCAAGCTTGGATTGTAGGCAATAACGTACGTGATAAATCCGACCGCGGCGAAGTAGCCGTCAGGACTAAAGTGCTCTTTGGGCGTCTGCTGGGCCACCATCGGCCAGTCGAAGGGACCGATGCTCAGCCCCGCCTTCCTATAGCGAGGAGCCAACTCCGACGGGATATTGACGGCATCGTAGTCCGCAGTTCCAGCCATTAGCTCGGTAAAAATCTTTTCATTCCCGGCCCCTGTCACACGAGTCGCGTCCACTTTGATTCCCGGATATCGCCGATTGAATTTTTTAATAACTTTTTTACCCTCCTCATCGTCCAACCCGCTGGCGATTCGCACCCGTCCTTCCTTTTCTGCGAGCTTCGCGATCTCCGCCAGGCTTTTGCCAAAGCCGGGCGGGTTGGAAGCGGCCTCAGCCGGAGCGACTAGAAGCCCTGTGAACACAATAGTTATCAGAGCGATTATCTGACCCGGTAAGAAGGTCGTGATCATAACCACCTCCTGGCGCTGTCGTCTTTGACTCTGTTTGCTCTCTCGAAGTCCGTTTTGACTGTCACCTTTCGCTCTCCGTGGAGACTTTGTCGCACACGAGCAACCTCATCGATGTCATGCTGAGCAAAGCGAAGCATCCGCGTAGCGTTCTGAGCGTAGCGAAGAATCTCAGTTCCTTCACTACGTTCAGGACAAGTCTTCAGCTGCGCCTCAGAATGACATTATGCCACAGTCTCCCCAGGGAGAGAGTCAGAGTGGTTGCTTGTACTTGGTCTAGTCGCTCCGTAAAACTTGGCCGGGGTAGGAACCTGTGTGTTTCCCATTCTTCATCAACAAAGAACCGTTCACGATCGAGTAATGAACCCCGCGCGCGTGCTGGATATAGCGGGGTGCTCTTTCGGGTAAGTCATTGACCATTTCGGGCTCTTCCGCATCAACGGTCGCCGGATCGAATACGACGACGTCGGCCGCCATGCCGGGCCGGAGCAACCCGCGATCTGTGATTCCGAAGATTGAAGCCGGCATGAAAGTGAGCTTCCTAATCGCCTCCTCCAGTGGCATGACTTGCCGTTCACGCACCCAGCGACCCAGGAAAAGCGTGCAATATCCGAAACCCGCGCTTCTCGCCACGTGCGCGCCGGCGTCGGACTGGCCAAGCAATACATAGGGGCTGCGGAAAATCTCGCCAACGGCTTTTTCGTCGCCTTGCTCTCTCGAATCTTGGAAAATCGTCTCAAAATCCTCTGCCAGCGCCAGATCCAGGAAGAAGTCAATAGCCGATTTTCCTTGAGAGCGCGCGATCTCCTCCACGCTTTTACCTTCAAAAGGTTTATGCTCTGGACGAGTAACTTGCCGCACCCAAACCAGATCCCAGCGGCGCGAAAAATTGACCGGCCGTCGCTCCTCGACTGCCTCCCGGGCAAGTAGCGCTCGTGTATCCCGGTTGCGGAACTCTTCCTTGCGTCTTTCCGAGGGCAAATCCTTGAGCTTCTTCCACGCCGGCATCTCATCAAAAGGATTGCGATTCTTTAATGTCCAGCGCCTGAGAACCGGGCGGGTTACCGTCATCGCATAGGCGGCGCCGCCGCGGCGGGAACGTTCCTCAACGTGCTCCAGTTGCTTGCGCCACAAGTCAGGATGGTCCCACCTTTGACGAATGCTCTCACCGATCAGCGGTCGGCGGGTCTCCCTGGCAATGATGTCGTACCACTCTGTAATGTGGGCGATGTGCTCCGGCCTTGCGGAGCCACCGTGAGTCAATTGAACCACTCCGCGTTGGCTCTCTCCGATAACCCGGCAGAGCCGTTCTATCTCTTCGCGGTTGGCAAGCCGGCTGGGCACCGGTTTGCCGTCTTCGCGGAAATGACCCTCGTTAAAATTGGTGGAAAAGCCAAAAGCGCCTGCAACCATGCCGTCGCGTACCATTCGCTCCATCTCGGTGATCTCGGCGCCGCTCGCTGCGCGCTCGACGCTCGCTTCTCCCATTGCGTATTGGCGCACGGCGCAATGCCCGATGAGCGTGGCAACGTTCAATCCCAGCGGCCTTCGCGTCAGGGCATTCATGTACTCCGCGTGCGTCGTCCACTCCCACGGGATGCCCGCTTGCAGGGCGTTGCGCGGCATATCTTCGACGCGCACAAAAGTGCCAATCAGAGCATCCCGGCTTTCCGGCTTGCAAGGAGCGAGAGTGAGGCCGCAGTTTCCGGTTACGACGGTCGTGACGCCGTGTTCGTTCGACGAGGATCCCAAGGGATCCCACAGAAGTTGGGCGTCGAAATGCGTATGAAAATCGATGAAGCCTGGCGCAACGGCGAGGCCATCGGCATCGATGGTTTGAGCGGCAGGATCATTGATCCGTCCGATTCCTTCGATACGGCCATTTCGAACCGCGACGTCGGCGACAAAAGAAGGCAATCCGGAACCGTCGTAAATCCGTCCGTTCTTCAGGACTAGATCGTACACTTGGCCTCCTTCTTGATCGCGTTAAGACGATTGTCCTAACAGGTTGCTAAAAAACTCTTCCGGAGTCCTTCGACGGAGCCTCAGGACGAACGGAGGGAGCTTGATTTTCCGTTCATGCTGAGGGTCTCGAAGCATTCCCGGTCTTTCTGCAGCAGCCTGTTAAAAACGGGCTGGACTAAGGTTCAAGTCCGGGCGAGGCGACTCTGGAAATCCGTTGCTCTCCTCCCTGGCAAATTTCCGCACAGCGTTAAACGACATTCGAAACCCGAAACTGTGACTAGTTGCTGCGCAAAATCTGCCCAGGATACGAGCCCGTGTGCTGCCCGTCCTTCATCAACACAGAACCGTTAACGATCGTGTAACGAATTCCTTTCGCATGGTGGATATAACGCGGCGCGCCTGTGGGCAAATCATGGACGAGCTGCTGCTTCTCGACGTCAACTGTTTCCGGATTGAAAACCACGATGTCGGCCGCCATGCCGGGCCGGAGTAGTCCTCGATCCCTGATTCCAAAGACCGAGGCCGGCATGAAGGTCAGCTTCCTGATCGCTTCTTCCAGCGGCATGATCTGTCGCTCACGCACCCAATAGCTCAAGAGGAGCGTGCAATAACCAAATCCTGCGTTGTTCGCCACGTGCGCGCCGGCGTCCGACTGGCCGAGCAGGACGTAGGGGC
>JBOHVR010000064.1:0-1587 GCA_050735755.1 Binatia bacterium | reverse complement strand
AAAATAGTTACCGATGCCGATGCGGCCGCCCGAAAGGGCGCCGAGATCATTGCCGCGGAGGCGCGCGCGGCAGTGAAGTCGCGCGGGCGTTTCATTGTCGCCGTTAGCGGCGGCCGCACGCCTTGGCAATTGCTGCGCGCCGTAGCAACAGAAGATGTTCCCTGGGAAGGCGTACATGTAATGCAAGTAGACGAGCGCGTGGCGCCCGACGGAGACCCGGATCGAAACCTAACCCACTTGCGTGAAAGCTTGCTTGAACATGCGCCGCTCCGCCCCGATCAAATCCATGCCATGCCGGTGCAGTCGGCGGAGCTGGAAGCGGGAGCTAAACGCTACGCGATTACACTCCAAGAAATCGCGGGCTCGCCGCCGGTGCTCGATCTTGTCCATCTCGGCCTCGGGCCGGACGGCCACACTGCTTCCCTTGTACCTGGCGATCCGGTGCTGAACGTTACCGACTCGGATGTCGCACTGACTGGATTCTACCAGGGCAGGCGCCGGATGACGTTGACCTATCCGATTCTCAACCGCGCACGCAGCGTCCTCTGGCTCGTGACCGGAGAGGACAAAGTTGCAGCCTTCGAGCGCTTGCGCCAAGGCGATCTGACGATTCCAGCGGGTCGAATTCAGCAGGCGAATGCAGCGATCGTCGCTGACCAGAAGGCGGCCGGGATACCGTAGAAGTGTTACCGCTGGATAGCGGCGGGAGCATCCCGCAGCGTAAACTTCCGGAACGACAGAAGCTGTGGCGTTGGTTTTTTGGTTCTGCGGGTGAGCGTAAGCTCGTCGAACTCTTTGTGGCGAGTAACAACCGGCAGGATAAACGCAAGGGAGGACATATGCGCGTGGGGATTGCCACTGATCACGGTGGGTTCAGCTTGAAGGAAGAATTACTCGCCCAGCTTCGGGCTGGAGGACATGAGGTCGTCGATTTCGGTGCTCACAGTCTTAACGAGGACGACGATTATCCCGATTACGTCGTCCCGCTTGCTCAAGCTGTAGCAGCATCGAAGGTGGAGCGTGGAGTTGCTGTCTGCGGCAGCGGCGTAGGTGCGTCGGTGTGCGCGAACAAGATTCCGGGGGTGCGTGCAGCGTTAGTTTCCGACCACTTCTCTGTGCGGCAGGGTGTCGAGGACGATGACTTGAATATCCTTTGCATGGGCGGTAGGACTGTCGGCCCGGCGGTTGCCTGGAATCTCGTGCAGACGTTTCTGGCAGCCGAGTTCAGTCAAGCCGAACGCCACCTGCGGCGGTTAGGAAAAGTGGCCTCGTTAGAGCGAAAAAAAAGTAGGCACGAAGAAGAAGGAGAAAACTAATGATAGACGAAACGGCCCAATTGGCGATTAACACAATTCGCACCCTCTCGATCGACGCAGTACAACAAGCCAAGTCCGGGCATCCGGGCACGCCGATGGCGCTCGCGCCGCTGGTCTACACCATTTGGAATCGCGTCATGCGTTTTGATCCACAGGACCCTATTTGGCCCAACCGCGATCGGTTTGTACTCTCAAACGGTCATGCGTCGATGCTGCTTTGGTCCATGCTTTATCTCACCCACACGCAGGCGGTTAACGCGGATTACGAGAG
>JBOHVR010000063.1:0-6832 GCA_050735755.1 Binatia bacterium | reverse complement strand
TTCGCGAAGTCCACACCCAAGCCGGCACCCACAAGGTGGAAGAGACCCCATTTCCCGATTGGGTTCCTGAAGAAGTCCAGCGCCAGGTGAGAGAGCTAAGCGAAGAAGAGGCGGCTGCTATCCTAGGAAACTTTGTCCCGGCTGTTCTCGGGTGGAATTAGTCAAATGATTGAGGAAGCAAAAAAAGGCGTGTTCCAACTGACTTCTCCCTTCAAGCCTGAGGGTGATCAACCACAGGCGATTCGTAGTCTGGTTGCCGGAGCGGAGGAAGGCAAGCGTCATCAGGTTCTCCTCGGAGTCACCGGCTCCGGCAAGACCTTTACGATGGGAAACGTGATCGCCCGAGTGCACAGGCCCACTTTGGTGATCGCGCCGAATAAGACCCTAGCGGCGCAACTGTATAACGAATTCAAAGAGATGTTTCCGCACAATGCGGTTCGCTATTTTGTGAGCTATTACGACTATTACCAGCCCGAAGCTTACGTCCCGTCGACGGACACTTACATTGAAAAGGACGCGTCGATCAATGACGAGATCGACAAGCTACGCCACTCCGCCACTAAGGCGCTGTTGGAGCGACGGGACGTTGTCATCGTGGCCAGCGTCTCGTGCATTTACGGTTTAGGCTCGCCCGAAGCCTATTTCGAGATGATGGTTTTTGTTGAACAAGGCGCGGAAATGGACCGGGACCTGCTCTTGCGCAAACTTGTCGACATCCAGTACCAGAGAAACGATTTTGACTTTCATCGCGGCACGTTTCGGGTTCGAGGCGATGTGGTTGAGATATTTCCCGCTTACGAGGATATCTCCGCAGTGCGAATCGAGTTCCTGGGCGACACGATTGAAGGAATCTACGAGATTGATTCCATTCGAGGGAAGGTGCAGCGCAAAGTCGACAAAGCCGCAATTTATCCCGCCAGCCATTACGTCACCAACCACGATCGATTGGAGCAGGCCATCCAGGGGATACGTCGGGAACTCAAAGAACGGCTGCTTGAGTTGCGCGCGCAGAACAAGCTGCTCGAAGCCCAAAGGCTAGAGCAGCGCACGCTTTACGATCTGGAGCTTTTGGAAGAAATGGGCTTCTGCCCGGGAATCGAGAACTATTCCCGTCATTTGACCGGCCGGGAACCTGGAGAGCCGCCGCCAACCTTACTCAATTATTTTCCCCCGGACTTTCTCCTTTTCATCGACGAGAGTCATGTTACGGTGCCGCAGGTCGGCGGCATGTATCGCGGCGATCGTTCACGCAAAGAAACGCTCGTTGAATACGGGTTTCGACTGCCCTCCGCGCTGGACAACCGGCCCTTGAGTTTTGAGGAGTTCGAAAACGCAACCTATCAGGTCATTTACGTATCGGCGACGCCGGCCCGATACGAACTGGAGAGGAGCGGTGGGAGTGTTGTTGAACAGTTGATTCGTCCGACGGGGCTCACCGATCCCCAGGTTGTCGTACGGCCGGCGCGCAATCAAGTGGATGACCTTCTCGAAGAAGTCCGGCAGAGAACCGAACGCAGGGAGCGAGTGTTGGTCACGACGCTCACGAAGCGCATGGCTGAAGACCTTACGGACTATTATCAGGATCTCGGGGTTAAGGTGCGTTACCTGCACTCTGATATCGAAACCATCGAGAGAGTCGACATCATCCGTGACCTCAGAAAAGGGACATTTGATGTGCTGGTAGGAATCAATCTCCTGAGGGAAGGCCTCGACATACCCGAGGTTTCTTTGGTGGCGATTCTCGATGCGGACAAAGAGGGTTTTCTGCGTTCCGACCGTTCTTTGATCCAGACCATCGGCCGCGCAGCGCGCAATGTCAACGGCATGGTGATTCTTTACGCCGACAGCATGACCGATTCCATGAAACGGGCAATTGAGGAAACCGATAGGAGGCGCCGCGCACAAGCCCAGTTCAACAAGGAAAATGGGATTACGCCTCAAACCATTGTCAAGGCGATCGGCACGCCGCTCGTGGATGTTTACGAAGCTGACTACGTCACCGTACCTCTAGCTGCAGAAAAGGCCGCGGAATACATTTCCCTGAACGAGCTCCCGCGGAAGATACAAAATCTCAGAAAACAAATGAAAAAGGCGGCGCAAGATCTTGACTTCGAAAGGGCCGCTAAGCTCCGTGATGAAATCAAATTGTTGGAAGAAAAGGAGCTCGGGCTCAAGAATCCCCTCGTTGTCCGCGGTGCCGGTCGCTAGTTTCCTCCCGAGATCATCCCGTAGCGTTCCAATAATTCGTCGTCGAAGCTCATGCTAGGATGGCTTCTTGCGCATGTTATAATAATTGGGCGCGCGGCTCAGCGCAGGCCCTATGATTTCGCTTGACGAAAAACTCAACAGTCTTCCGGTCCAGTGCGGTGTTTACCTCATGCGCAACCCGGCCGGCAAGGTCATCTATGTCGGCAAGGCGAAGGATCTACGGGCCCGCGTGCGCGCGTACTTGCGCGGAGGCGACGGTCGCGCCCATGTGGAGTTTCTCATGCGGGGCGTGACGGATTTTGAGACCCTGGTCACGCAAAATGAAAAAGAGGCGCTGATCCTCGAAAACAATCTGATCAAGCAATATAAGCCTCGCTACAATATTCGGCTTAAGGACGATAAGAGCTACCTGAGCATCAAGGTGACCCTGCAGCATCCTTGGCCGCGAATTCTAGCGACGCGGAAAATCGTGAAAGACAGCAGCCGCTATTTCGGGCCGTATTCGTCCGCCGCGTCCGCCCGAGAGACTCTGGACGTGATCGAGAAACATTTCCTGTTGCGCACCTGCACCGATTACAATTTCAAAAACCGGGCCCGTCCCTGTCTTCAGTATCAAATCAAACGCTGCCTTGGCCCCTGCGTGCTCCCCGTGGACTCCGCTGAGTATCGCCAAAATCTCAAACAGGCCGTGCTGTTCATCGAAGGCAAAAACCAGGAGCTCTTGCGTGATCTTAGGCGCGCAATGGAAGATAAAGCCGAGCAGCTCGATTTCGAGGCCGCGGCGAGAATCCGCGATCAAATCCAAGCCGTGGAGAAAACGATAGAAAAACAGCGAATGCTTTCTCACTGGGGAGCTGATCAGGACGTGTTCGGGCTTTATCGCGAAGGGGGCCTGATTGAAGTCCAGGTTCTCTTCATCAGGCAGGGGAAACTTACGGGAAACCAAGCGTATTCATTCGCAGACCTCGACTTTACCGATGCCGACGTGCTCGAATCTTTTCTGACCCAGTTCTACCAAGGCGAACGTTTCATTCCTGAAGAGATTCTCTTGCCGGTGGAGATCGACGATCGGGATGTTCGAGAAGAGTACCTGACGGAGAAAAGAGGAGCCAAGGTGGCGTTTCTTTGCCCGCAACGGGGGGACAAGCGCAAACTTGTGGACATGGCCGCGCAGAACGCGACCCAGCGCTTCCGCGAGCGGCATGACCGGGAAGAGCAAAAGGAGCGCATGCTGCTGGAGCTGAAACAGCGGCTTCGACTGAAGAATCTGCCGCGCCGCGTGGAATGCTTCGATATCTCCAATATTCATGGAACGAACGCCGTGGGATCCATGGTAAGCTTCTTCAACGGCCATCCGGATAAGAAGCGTTATCGCCGGTACCGGATTCGCAACGTCGATACCAGTTACGGCGGTAATGATTTCGCCATGATGTTCGAAGTGCTGAAAAGGCGCTTCCGCCGGGGTCTCGAGGAAAGCGATTTTCCCGATCTGGTCGTGGTCGACGGGGGCAAAGGCCAACTGGGGATGGCGCTTTCGGCGCTGCGCGAACTGGGGATAGGCGATGTGGATGTCATCGGTTTGGCCAAGATGCGGGTCGAGCGCGCCATGCGCAGCTCCGAAGTCAAGCGCTCGGAAGAAAGAGTATTCGTTCGCGGACAAAGCAATCCGATTTTTCTGCGGCCCGGTTCAGCCGTGCTCCATTTGCTGCAGCAGGTGCGGGACGAGGCGCACCGGTTTGCGATCTCTTACCATCGGATACTCAGAAACCGCAGCACGCTCGCGTCGGCTCTGGACGGGGTTGTCGGCATCGGCAGCGCGCGCAAGCGTGCTCTGTTACGCGCCTTCGGCAGCGTAAGACGCTTGCAGCAGGCCAGTTTTGAAGAGCTGCTGAAAGTTCCTTTCATCAACGAGAAGACGGCAAAAGACATCCTCGCCGCGCTTCGACCGGCTGCCACGAAGTGGGAAGATGCCGAAGCGGACTCGTCTCTCTAGGCGGCGAGCTTTCTTGACGATCCCGTTCCACGACTGCTAGATTCTCCGGGTCAACCGCTGGCATTTGCCTGGCGCTCTGGGCGAGAATCTCCCTTTCTGAAAAGGCCGACACCCGCGTGACGGGGCTCACGGACAAAGAGCTTACTGAATCAAGACCGGGGCTTTTAGAAAATCGGCCGGAGGCTTTCTTAATCATCCCGACCTTATCCCTGCTCGCCGGACAAGCGCTGGTCTCCGTCGAGGCTCGCCTAACGCCCGCCGCGCCGATTTTGATTGTGGCTTGCCTGGCCATTTTCCTTCTGGCCGTCAAGCCGTGGCGTTGGGCCCTGTTGTTTGTGCTTTCCGCAACGACTCTTTTTGTTGGTTATTTTCTGCACCAACGGCTCCTCGATCCGAAGTTTCCTCCCAATCATTTGCGTTCAATCAACAACGCTAAGGAGCCGCTGTATGTGGAGGCGGTTCATTACCGCGAACCCGAGCGTTTGCCCGACCGAAGCCGCTGGTACCTGGAGGCGGATCGAATTTGGTTTCCCAACGGGGCGCAGGAGGTGGAAGGGCGGGTGTTGGTTACGGTGGAAACGGATCGGGCCGAATGGCATTACGGTGACCGTGTCCGGCTTGGGCTGAGAATTCGTCCCCCGCATAGCTTGGGAAATCCCGGATCCTTTGACTACGAGAGCTATCTCGCGCGCAGGGGTATTTACCTAACGGCCCGTCTTGAGACGGATTTTGGCGTCGAGTTGCTCTCTCGCGAAACAGCGGGGTTTTGGTGGCAGGTGGAATATGTCCGACGGTCCATCGGGCGTTTTTTTGAGCGGCATCTCATATCGACGCATGCCGCTCTCCTAAAAGCGTTGGTAGTCGGCGATATGGGCGGAATTACACGAGAACTGCGCGAACAATCGGCGGCCGCGGGAGTGGCTCACATCCTTTCCATTTCGGGTCTTCACGTAGGGATGCTAGGGGTGGTAATTTTTTTTCTGGTTCGCTTAGGCGGATCTTTTAGCCCGACCTTGATGTTGCGCTGGAATCTTCTCAAAATCGCAACCTTTTTTTCCTTCTTGGCGGTTTTGCTCTATACGTGTCTGGCTGGCGCGATGGTGCCCACCGTGAGGTCTGCGGTTATGATCGCCGTTTACGAATTTGCCGTGCTTCTCGACCGGGAAGAAGAAGTTTTCGGCAGCCTGGCGTTGGCCGCTCTTCTTATCGGTTTGGCCTGGCCGGGAGTTGTTATGGATATTTCGTTTCAACTCTCGTTCCTGGCGGTGCTTTTCATCGTGTGGGGGACACGCAAATCACAGCAGTGGTGGCCCGCGCAAAAATTGCCCGAACATCCCCAAGAGCGAGGCTGGTTGCGCGCGAAGGCGCGCCGTTTTGGCTTTTACCTAGCGGTCCCCATCCTAGCCACCCTGGGGACCGGTCCGATGATTGCCCACCATTTCGGCCATCTCTCGCTGGCGGGGTTCGTATCCAACCCAGTTCTTGTTCCGCTGGTGGGTTTTACGGTGGTCCCGGTCGGATTGCTCGTTGGTTTTCTGTCATTGGGTTTCCCGGGGTTAGCAGAGCTGCTCCTTGGCCTTGCCAAACCGTTGCTGTGGTTGACGGAGACGTTGATCAGTTTCTTTGCCTCCGTGCCCGCGGCGAGCATTAACGTGCCTATTCCCAACCTGGTTGAAGTCGGCTTCATTTATGCTCTCCTTGTGGCATTCTTGTTCATACGACGTCGCGGCCAGTTTGTACTGGCTTTGACAGGAGCTTTGTTCTGCGTCGCAGCCTGGACGTGTTATTGGTGGCAGGAGAGATGGAACCGAGACGAGCTGCGAATAACCCATCTTAGCGTGGGACAGGGTGACGCTGCCGTCGTGGAATTTCCCGGAGCGAAAGTCTTGTTAATTGATGCCGGCGGGACGGGGAGCGACGAATTCAATCCCGGGGAGGCCATCGTTGCTCCATTTCTACGTTCACGCAAGATTCGCAAAGTCGATTATCTTCTCCTCGCTCATCCGCGCGTCGATCATTATGGCGGAATGAAGCCGCTTGTCGAGCAGTTCTCCCCAACGGAGTTTTGGTCCGGAGCAGGCCGAGTGAATTCTGAGCGCTATCAGGATCTAGAGAGCGCTCTCCAGAAGGCGAATGTCAAACGGCAAACCGCTGGCGGACGCCGTGCTTGTCAGATCATAGAAAAAGTTGAGTTTTGCGTGGTCTATGCTTCGCAGCAACCGACGGGAGAGCCAACTTTAATCGTCCGACTCACGTACCGGAAAGCAAGTTTTTTCTTTGCCGGCGATATCGCAACGCGTGATGAGAAATTGCTTCTCGCCGGAGACAGGGACGGGCTCCGAAGCGTAGTCCTTAAAGTTCCCCGCCACGGGAGCGCGAGTTCGAGCACGGAAGCCTTTATTTCCGCTGTAAAGCCGCGGTTGGCGGTTTTTTCCGTAGGACACGGGAATCCGTTCGGGCTGCCGCGGGAAGAAGTTGTTTCGCGCTATCAGGAAATGGGAGCGGAGATTCTGCGTACCGACCTGGACGGCGCGATTATTCTGGAGACCCATGGCAGGACTCTGAAATATCAGGCTCACCGCAGCGGCAAACGGGGTTCGGTGCTTCTTGACGCTCCGCCGTGACTTTGGA
>JBOHVR010000062.1:0-3654 GCA_050735755.1 Binatia bacterium | reverse complement strand
AGCGGTATATGCGTTCCCTGGTCAGGGCGCAAGCCGACATCGATGTGGAACCGGAGCAATACAAGCACTACTTCATCAACGAGATTCCCGAGCGCTTTCGCGACAAAGTCGACGTGCGGCGTTTCGGAGTCGGCGAACGCGTTGTCCCGCAGCCATACACTCAGGCAACCTTTGAAAGGACGCAGGCCTGGATGCACGAACGCAAACTTTTCGACGCCGCGGCGGCTGCCGGGGTCTCCTACCAACAGGCGGTTGATAGCTGGAGCGCGGAGACGGGTCGAATGCAGTATGAAAGGCTATCGGATGGAGGGCGACGACAATGACAAAGTACAAAGGCCATCCTAATTATGGAATAGCAGTTCCCGCACCGGAACATCGCTGGTGCTCGCGCGGCCTGGTTTTTGATCAGGACCTGAGCCAGACAACGGGACGTTAAAGGGATCCAATAAATCCACCTCTGCGTTCGGTTCACACGGTTTCTGAGGTGATGCAGTTCAAGCCGTTCAACCGCTACGCCCAGATACAGGCGATGTCGTTTCCAGTCATTCAAGTAGGTAGTTCAAGTACGATGTAGTCGATGACGTAGGGCGAGTGCCGGCCGGGTGGCATACGCGACGGCTGGATCTTTCGAGAATAATCCGATAAAAGGCGCAGAATGCTTATCTGGAAACACGGTAGTTCAGTCATAGGTTCTGTCGCTGTCTTGTTTGGGATGTTGGTCTGTGCCGAGACTAACGCCGGCGCGCAAAGCACGCCTTTTTATCAGGGTAAAACCATTCGTCTGGTAGTCGGTTCGCCGCCCGGAGGATTCTATGACCGCGCCGCGCGCCTGCTCGCGCGCCATATGGGTAAACAGATTCCCGGGAATCCTGAAATCATCGTGCAAAATATGCCGGGGGCGGGCTCGCTGGTTGCGACCAATTATATCTATTCGGTGGCCAAAGGTGACGGCTTGACCGTCGGCATGCCGCTCAGTTACATCTACCTGGACCAGCTTACGGGCAAACCGGAAGTCAAGTTTGATGTGCGCAAGCTCGGGTGGATCGGGGCGCTGGACAAAACACCGGCGATTTTATACATGCGTGCCGACACACCCTATCGAACGATTGAAGATATTGCCAAGGCCAAAGAGCCGCCCAAGTGCGGAGCTTCCGGCACCTCGAGTGCGAGCAATATCTTAGTGCGCGCGCTAGAAGAAGCCCTGGGAGTCAAGATGACGATGATCTTAGGGTATCCCGGCGGCTCGGAGATTGACCTCGCGGTGGAAAAAGGAGAAATCGTCTGTGCGGGTATGACACTCTACGCCCATTTCGGACGCGAGCCGTTCGGTACCTGGCACCAGAAGGGCTTTGATCGCCACCTCGTACAGACCGGGCGCAAACGGGATCCGCGGGCGGCGGAAGTTCCGACTCTTTATGAGCTGATGGACAAATACAAAACCTCGGGCACGAGCCGGCGCGTGATTCAGGTCCTGTTTGCCGGCGATGAGTACGGCCATCCCATGATGGCTCCGCCCGACACGCCGGTGGAGAGGCTTAAGCTCCTGCGCAACGCCTACACAAAGGCGCTAAAAGATCCAGAGCTTTTGGCCGACGCAAAAAAGTCCAAAATGGAGCTTGACCCGTCTACCGGCGAGGAACAGGAGGCGATGATGAAGGACGTCATTAATCAGCCCGCGGAGGTCATTCAAAAGGTCAAAAAACTGTTGGCACAGTGAGGAGCGTAACCCGTAAAGGAGCGCGTATGAAGAAAGGCTATCTTCTTGCTGCCGTTGTCGGGATTGCTTTCCAACCAGGAACTCGAAACTGGAAACGCGGCACTGCGGAGTTGTCATGCGAATTTTGGCACTAAATCACACGCACCTGCGTGAATACGATGCGGAAGGACAGCGGCGAATTGTCGACTTGCTCAATAGCTATGCCTCTCCCGGCACGACGATCGAATTCGACTACCCTGAGGACCTTGGCGGCAGCGAAGTTCTGCATCATATAAGAAAAGGAAAGTCTCTGTCGGGACTGCACCATATCCTGGAGACTCCGGCTCTGGTCAAGAAAGCAATCGAGGCGGAACACGCCGGGTTTGATGCGGTGGTGCAGACCAACACGTTCGACCCGGGCGTCGAAGCCTCGCGGCTTGCGGTTCGGATCCCGGTGGTGGGCGTCATGAGGGCATCAATTCATTTCGCCGCTACGCTCTGTGACCGGTTCGCGATCACCGTGCCTCTCGAGAGCTATGTGCCTTATGTGGGGCGAACGCTCGAGACTTATCGCGCGGCGCATCTCGTCACAGCGATTCGCCCGATCGAGCTTTTTGAAGTCGGCGACGTGAAGGATTATCACAACGCGATACTGGAGCGCACGATTGCCGTGGCGCGGGAATTGGTTGCCGGAGGAGCGCAGGCGCTCGTCCCGCTCGCCGCGCGCCTCATCCCGTATGCCGTTTCGCCTGAAGAAGTTGAGCGCGAGGTCGGCGTGCCCGTCGTGAATACACAGGCTGTGGGAATTCGGTTTGCCGAGCTAATGGCGAGTACAAGAACCGTGCACAGCCTGAAGGCCTACCCGTGCGCGCCGGGGCTGACCCCGGACGCAGTTTCGAAGCGCGGCGGTTAGCGGCTGAACCCGCGCGTCAGTATTTTAACTGTAGGATCATCGACGCAAGACAATGCCGAAATACTATAGCTGTCATTCTGAGGAGCCGAAGGCGACGAAGAATCTCGACCGAGAACAGATCCTTTGTTTTACTCAGAATGCAAAAGCCGTCGACCGTGAGCCGATTTTTAATCACCCTGCCAGTGTGAGACCCCAGCCGGGGCTCGTGCCAAGCTCCATTTGGCCGCCGCGTATGATCGCTCCTCTGAATGGGTCTCCCCGCAAGGCCTGAAACTCTCCAACCTCGCACTCTTCGTCAATTGCGGGCAAGGATGCAGCCAGATGCGCCGCGGCGACATCGACGACGGCCGGCGCCGCCGAGCCACCGAAGTGGACATGGACTCCAAATGCGTGGCATACTTCCGTTACCCGCCGGCACTCCTCAAGAGAGCCCATTTTTGTCGCTTTGATAGACACCACGTGCGCGGCGCGTTTTTGGCAGAGAGCCAGAGCCGATTCAACGTCCTCAACACACTGATCCGCCATGATCGGAATGGGACTTGCAGCAGTAACCTTAACCAGGCCGTCCACGTCATCGTCTTTAATCGGCTGCTCGATCAGACCGACCCGATAGGCTTCGAGCGCTTTACTGAGCTCGATGGCAGCGTCGACCTCGTAGGCGCCGTTGCCGTCCACGCCGATCCATATTCTGTCGCCGAATTCTTCACGGAGCGCGCGAATGCGGGCAACGTCCTCGTCCAATCCGGTGCCGATTTTTACCTTGAAGTGCGTTAAACCCTGAGAAACAAGATCCACCACTGTAGCTTTAAGCTCAGCCGGTGCCTTGACTCCGACCATGCGCACAACGGTTATGCGCGGTCGAAACTTCCCGCCCAACAACACGTATCCGGGGACATTAGCAACCTTGCCGAGGAGGTCGTAAAGAGCGAGGTCGGCCGCTATGGAAGCGCGGCTGTGAACCTTTGCCGCCGTCAGTGCCTGACGAATCCTACTGCCATCATAGACATCAGCTCCCATCAGTATATCTCGGACCGGACCGGTGAGT
>JBOHVR010000061.1:0-15675 GCA_050735755.1 Binatia bacterium | reverse complement strand
CAATCCCATGACTCCGACGCGGGCGCCATCAACCTCCTTGCGCGCTAGAAGGTAGCGCCAGGCTTGATCGATAACCTCGACAAACCGGCTGTCCGTGGTTTTGTCTTGTACGCCGTGGTAATCGGGAAAGCCGAGGAGAGTGTAAAGGTTGGGGACCAACGTTGCATACCCGAGTTCGGCGAGATTGCAGGCCGTGGCCTTGATGTGACCGGTCACGCCGAAGTGATGATGGATGATGAGCAGGCCCGGCCCGCGTTGCGCGCGCTCCGGATAAGCGATGTAGCCAGGCATGCCATCCTTTTCCGCCGAAAGTTCCCGTGTCGCTATCTTCAATGTTCGTCCCTCCTCGATTCAAGGTTCGTTTCAGGGCTTCTGTTAATATGTTTTCGAATAAAACTCAACTTTGATTGCCGTATGATGTTTCGGCGGTAAATTGCGCCTCACCGGTGACTTGAGATAAAGGATACGACAGGCATTTCGAATTCATGAGCAGCGCTAATTTTATTTCCACCATCGACAATCGCTATTTCGAAGACTATGTCGCCGGTTCGGTTCACGAGTTCGGCCCGATTGCTGTGGAGCGGGAAGAGGTCGTCGCGTTCGGCAAACGCTTCGTTCCGCTGTCGTATCACACCGATCCGGAGCTCGCGAAGAACAGCATCTACGGCGGGTTGATTGCCAGCGGCTGGCACACGGCAGGTTTAATGATGCGGCTCTACAGTGACAACTATCTCTCTAAGATCGCCAATCTGGGCTCACCCGGTGTCGATGAGCTGCGCTGGGATCAGCCGGTTTATCCCGGAGATCGTCTGTCTATCCGCGTGACGGTCTTGGAAACCAGGCTTTCACAGTCCAAACCCGATCGGGGAATTGTGCGCTCTTTCGTCGAAGTGCTGAACCAGAATAGAGAAGTGGTGATGAGCTTGAAGATGATAAATTTCGTCCGGAGCAGGACAACTTTAGAAGAAAGTAAACGAAAAATTAAAAAGTGAAGAGACAAAAACAACAGGGTGTCACGTCTTCGTGGAAAGGAGTTCTCACTGAACCATGGCTGCAGACGAATTGATCATCGATGTCCATCATCACTACATGCCCGGAGCATTATTCGATCGGCTTGCCGCGCAGGCGGGAGGGCCACGAATTGTCACCCATGAGCTTAGTCTAACGCTCAACCCTTCTCGTAAAGACCTCGAAGCGCATCTCCGAGTTATGGATGAGTCGGGAGTAAAGCTTGCTGTCCTCACCGATCAAGTTCAGGTGATGGGGGCCGGCGTAGCTCGCATGCTCAACGACGGTATCGCTGAGGTGCAAAGAAAACATGCCGATCGCTTCCTCGGTGCCATTCATCTCCCCGTGCATGAGCCGGAGGCCGCAAAGCGCGAGCTGGCTCGCGGTATCGACGAGCTTGGCCTGCGCGCGGTGGCGCTGCTCGCATGCCATCGCGATGTGCAGCTTGATGATCCTGTCATGGACCCCCTGTACGAGAGCATCCAACGCCATGGGACGCCTGTTGTCATTCATCCGCAGTCAAAGCCGGTCGGCTCGGACACGGTGTATAATCTTGATCGTTGCGTATTTCGACCGTTCGAGACGACGCAAGCCATCGTGCGCCTGATGTGCAGTGTGTTGCCCCGCTTCCCCGAGTTGCGCTTTATCATACCGCACCTGGGCGGTGGAGTCTCATCGCTGAAGGGGCGAATGATGGCTTTCTTTGAGCCCGAAGACGCTCAGGTCCCGGCCGAGCTGAAGGGATACCTCAAGACACAATCCGAGCAGAAGCGCCTCGGATTGGCAGAGCGCTACGAAAAATTATTTCGCGCGCTCTATTTCGATACCGCAGGAACCGGAGCCTGGAGGCCCGCGCTTGAAGCGGCGTTCGCTATCGCGTTTCCGGATCGGATCATGTTCGGGACCGACTATCCGCTGGAATGCAAAACCGCGGCGAACATCATCGAATCTCTGGACGTTGTCCGGGAGGCTGCAGGCTCGCCGGACGATCGGGCGGCGCTACTGGGCAAGACGGCGGCGTCGCTGTTTCGGTTGTAAAAAAGCAGTCCAAAAGAATCTCCCCGCAGCAAGCTGACGAGCTATCCATGACGAGAGTTTGCCCCAACGTCGTCACGCCCGAACGTTTTCATCGTGGTCCGACTCCGCTCGCCACGACCTGAGCAGTTTATCGAAGGTTACAGTTTCGCCTGGATTCCCGCCCTTCGAGAGCCTCCCTTCGGGTCTGAGCCTCAGGGTCGAAGACAGGGCCGTGAGTCCAGTCGAACGGATAGAAGCCTGTCTGCGTGCGAACACGCACAGGCAGGCATTCGGGAATGACAGCCTCCCAGGCTGCCAAGGAGGGCGGGCCTGGCGCGTTAGATCACTTTATCTCGCTGCAAGGATACGATGGCGTCATCCTCGTAGCCCAGCTCTTTCAAGATCGGCACCGTGTCTTCTCCGAGATCGGGAATGCGGTCGTAGCGAGCGGAGCTGCGCGACATGCGCAGCGGAGTCCCAACGGCGGGTACTTTGCCTACGGGTGAATCAACTTCACGAATCAATTGCCGGACGATGATTTGCGGATGGGCGAGCACGCGCGCGATTCCTCTTATTTCGCCATGAGGAAGCTGCGCTCTTTTGAGCCGTTCCAGCCAGTCGCTGTGCTCGCGTTCGAGAAATATGGCTTCGATAATTTCTTCTAACGCAGCCCGGTTCACCCGGCGTCCTTCCACTGTTGTAAAACGTGAATCGTGAAGAAGTTCCGGTTTATCAATCACCTTGCGGCACAAGATCTCCCAATCTTTCGCGGTGGCAATGGCTAGATTCACATACTCACCGTTGCCCGCGAGATAAGGCCCATAGGGCGTGACGTATTGATGTCGCATTCCAGTGCGTGTCGGCTCCTCGCCGCGATGCCAGTAGTGGTGCGGAAAGTAACCCAGCCAGGAAACAATCGATTCGAGCATCGAAATATCGACGCGTTGTCCCAGGCCCGATCGCTCGCGCTCGAACAGCGCGAGCACGATGCCGAGGGCTGCGTACATTCCCGCCGCAATATCAACGATGGGGACACTGGCTTTCGCCGGCTTGTCCGGGTAACCGGTGGTGGCAATGATGCCGCCTTCTCCCTGAATCAGTAAATCGTAGGCCTTCACATCGCGGTAGGGACCGTCCTGGCCGTAACCGGAGATGGAACAATAAACAAGTCGCGGGTTCAGCTCGTTGAGTTTTTCGTATCCTATGCCGAGTCGATCCGTCACACCGGGAGCGTAATTTTCAAAAAAAACATCGGCCTTTTCGGCAAGACGGTAAAGGATCCCGCGGCCGGCGTCCTTTTTGATGTCTAGAGTCAAGCTGCGTTTGTTGCGATTTAACCAGACATAACCTGAAGAGAGTCCGCGCACCGCCGTATCCCAATGACGGATGAGGTCGCCGACTTCGGGGCGCTCGACTTTGATGACTTCCGCGCCCATGTCCGCAAGGATCTCCGTGCCAAAGGGGCCGGACAAAACTTGCTCGAAGGCAACGACGCGAATGCCTTTAAGCGGCAAAGAGCGGTTGGGTTGTTGTTCCATCAAGTGATTGTTTTATCTCGAATTGAAGCTGAGATAATAAAACGACGGCTGTTCACCTTTCGACAAAGCATGTCCTGAGACTTGGTATCGACTCGATAAGCTGGCGCGTGCGCCGGTCTCCCAGAACCGGCTCCATCAACCACACGGCTTTCTTTTCCCCTTCCTCGGCACTCATGGGACGCCCCGTTTCCTTTCTCGCGACCCGAGAGCATCCTGAGATTTGGTACGAGCGCATCCTAATCCCGCAGGTGAAGAACTGTCAAGGTAACCTGCATTGACAGGACTCGATACAGCCTCCCGCGAATGACGGCCGGCGATTTTGGTGCTATGGTTATGGGGGAGCAACCTCCTGATTGAGAATAAACCGCATCGTGGGTGTCTATGAAAATCTTGCACAACATTTACTGTTTTACCGCGGCAAACCCGGGCTATATGACCGACAAAGGCACGAACCAGTATCTCTTGGGCCGCGAAGGAATCACGGTCATCGACGTCGCGTTGTCGTCCGTTGAGAACGTCAATGGAATTCTTGAAGAAGTGGAAGCTATGGGGGGAAGAAAGATCGAGAAGATCCTGCTAACCCATATTCACCAGGACCATTTGGGAGGAGCCTTGGCGTTGAAAAAAAAGAGCGGCGCAAAACTGGGGATCTCCCGATCTCGCTCGGGTTACCTGGGCAGCGAAGACTTTACCTACGGCGATGGCGATGTGCTGCCTTATGATGGCGGCGAGCTGAGAACCGTGCATACGCCCGGACACGAGTCGGGTCACTGCTGTTTCTACGAGCCGAGCCTGGAAATTCTCTTTACCGGTGATCACATTCTTGGCCGTGGCACCACGGTGATTCCGCCGCCGGACGGTAACATGACCCACTACATCCAATCGCTGCACAAGCTGGTTCCGCTGAAGTTGAACTCGCTTCTTCCCGGTCACGGCCCCAAAATCGACGCGCCTTACGACAAGATCAACGAGTACATTGTGCACCGCCGCGAACGAGAAAAACAGGTGCTGGCGGCCTTACGCGGCGGGGCACAGACTGTTTCCGCCATCGCAGACACTATCTACACCGACATTCCTGCAGCTCTCCAGAGGATGGCTCAACGTACGGTTGAGGCGCACCTTATGAAGTTATTGCAAGAGGGACGAGTAAGCCGGCAAGGGGAGAGGTATCTCAGCGGTCGAGACTGAGGTCCCGCGACGGCGCCCCGCGGTTATTTTTCCATAACAATGACGGGGAAACCGCGACGTGCCAGCAAACGCGCTTCTTCTTCGGCTTGACTGCGGGTAGAAAACGTTCCGAGCTGGACTCGGTAATAGATGGACTCACGGCTTTGAAAAGGAACAATTGAGATCTGCTTGAGGTCCGAGTAGTTACCGGTTAGCTGTCCAACCAGCTTGTGCGCGTTTTCCACATCGGCGAAGGATCCGGCCTGCAGAGTATAGTCCAAACTGGGCCTAATGCTTCTCACTTTGGGGCCGATGACTTCAATGCGCACTGGGATCGTTCCCGGCGCTATCATGCCTAAGGCCTGCGCGGCGGCGTAGGAGAGATCGATAATCCGACCTTTCAAAAATGGGCCACGGTCATTGATGACGACTTCAGTCGACCTTCCGTTTTCGAGGTTGGTCACGATGACCCGGGTTCCCAGCGGCAGCGTTTGATGCGCGGCAGTCAATTCGTGCTGGTTGTAGATTGCCCCGCTGGCTGTGGCGCGGCCGTGAAACCCAGGTCCGTACCATGACGCAATGCCGGTTTGCACGGGCGTAGTCGCGGTTGGCGGCGCCGTGGGCAAACTGATCTTGCCAGGGGAAAGAGCGCAGGCCGAAAGAAGGCCAAAGGCGAGCAGCGGAGCAAGAACAAAAATGCTGCTTGCCCGGTGCGGATTTCGCGGGCGCGATTGAACCATGGAGCAGCAGCATCATACACAAATCAGACTGATCGGGGAAGCTAAATCCTCCATTTACCACGAGAAAAGATTGTGTTAAGTTGAAACGAAAAAGCGGGCCGCCCGTTCCATGCTGCGACAACTTCATCAAGCGTGTCGAAGAGTGAACGGAGCCTCTTTCAGCGCCTCCTAGACCAGCGTTACAGGAGTTGTCCTATGTCAGGTCACTCGAAATGGAGTTCAATCAAACACAAGAAGGCAGTAAAAGATGCCCGCAGAGGAAAGCTCTTCACTAAACTCATCAAGGAAATCACTGTAGCCGCGCGCACGGGCGGCGGCGACATCAATTCCAATCCGCGCCTGCGCACGGCCGTCTTGACGGCGCGGACGAATAGCATGCCCGCCGACAACATCGACCGGGCGATCAAAAAAGGTACCGGCGAGCTCGAGGGCGTTTCGTATGAGGAGGTGGTGTACGAGGGATATGGTCCTGGAGGCGCCGCCATCATGGTTCAGGTGCTGACCGACAATAAGAACCGGACGGTTTCCGAGGTGCGCCGGCTGTTCACGAAGCATGGTGGAAACCTAGGCGAAAATGGCTGCGTCGCGTGGATGTTCGATAAGAAGGGTTTGATCACGGTCGAGAAGGGCAGTGTCGACGAAGAAAAATTGATGACTCTTGCTCTGGACGGGGGCGCCGAAGATGTCCGGGATGAAGACGGGCTGTTCGAGATTCTAGCGACGCCGGAGGATTTCGAGCAAGTGCGCGAACAGTTAGAACGCGAGAAAATACCGATGGCCACCGCGCAAGTAGCGCTGGTTGCAAAGAGCACGGTCACGTTGGACCCTCAATCCGCCGAGCAGACTCTCAAGCTAACCGAAGAGCTGGAAGATCACGACGACGTCCAGAGCGTCGCGGCCAATTTTGACATTCCCAACGAGCTCATAGAAAAGGCGAGTTGATGGGTGTTCGACTCTCTCGGGACTGTCGCGCAGAGCCTTCCTCCAATAGCAAGAGCGAGAAAATTTTAGGGATTGATCCGGGGACCGTTGCGACCGGTTGGGGATTCATTGAGATGGCGCGAGGATCGCCAACTTCGTTAGCCCATGGCACGATCCGATCCTCTTCACGCGACCGCCAGGAGGTCCGTTTGGGCCGTGTGTACCGCGGCTTGACAGACATTATCGCGCGCTACCAGCCTCACGCCATCAGTTTGGAAAAAATCTTCTTCGCCCGTGATCCCCAAAGCGCGCTCAAACTGGGACAAGTTCGTGGCATCGCTCTCCTGGCGGCGGTCGAGAATCAGGTCACGGTGTACGAATACAGTTCAGCGGAGATCAAAAAAGCCGCGGTAGGATACGGCAACGCTTCCAAGGAGCAGGTGGAGAAAATGGTGCGCGCGCTTCTGCAGGTTCCCGAGCGCGTCGCGCGCGATGCCGCGGACGCTCTAGCGGCGGCCCTATGCCACTTCCACCAGCAGTCCTTTCATCTTCGTGTCAGGGTGGCGCTTCATGCCGCCGAAAGGCGTTTGGGATGAGCGAAGCCAGAACCCAACTGCTCAATGCGCGCTCATGATCGCGAGAATTAAGGGGACACTGGCAGAAAAGATTCCGGGTGAAATTATTGTCGATGTCGCCGGACTGGGCTACCAGGTGCTCATTTCGCTGAACACTTTCTATCGTCTGCCGGAGATCGGACAATCCCTCAGCCTCTTCATTCATACTCACGTGCGCGAAGACTCCTTGCAGCTTTTTGGTTTCCTGGAACAAGAGGAAAAGCAATTCTTCCTTCTCCTTAATAACGTTGCTGGCATTGGACCTAAGCTGGCGCTCAATATTCTTTCGGGAATTCCGGTGGACGAGCTGGCGCGCGCCCTCAAAGAGCAGGACGTCGTGCGCCTTCTTTCCATACCGGGCGTAGGAAAAAAACTGGCTGAAAGAATGACCGTGGAGTTGAAAGACAAGCCTCTCACCTTTTCTCTGGGAGACGGGCGCCTGGGCCAGTCGCAACTCATGCGCGACGCCCTTTCCGCCCTTGTCAACTTGGGCTATCGCGCCTCCGAGACGGAACGAACCGTGCGCGACGTTCTGCAGGAAGGGAAGAAAAGCTTGGAAGACGTTCTGAAGGAAACCTTGCGCAGGTTGAGCCATTGATAGGTCGTGGTTCAATTTTGATTTGCCCAACGTGTCATTGTAGCGGCAGGACCCAGTGCCTGCCCGATTTCTTGGGCGACCCCAGAGGCCGCCCCTACGAATTTTCTTCCCACGGTCGCTTGAGTCGACTGATTGCCGACAAGCAGGCACTTTCATGAACAAGGAACCGCATCCCATCACTCCCAAAGTGACCGAAGAGGACCTGAGTTATGATTTAAGCCTCCGCCCGCGCGTCTTCGCCGAATACGTCGGCCAGGAGAAGGTAAAAGAAAATCTAAAGCTTGCGATCACGGCCGCCCGTCAACGAAAAGAGGTCTTGGATCATCTCCTCTTTCACGGGCCGCCCGGTTTAGGAAAGACCTCGCTCGCGTATATCATCGCGGGCGAGATGGGCGTCAATATCAAGGCGACATCGGGCCCCGTGATCGAAAGGGCAGGGGATCTGGCCGCGCTTCTGACGAATCTCGAGCACGGCGACGTTCTTTTCATCGATGAGATTCATCGCCTCAATCATGTCGTCGAGGAAGTTCTTTATCCTGCTATGGAGGATTATCAAATCGATATCATGATCGGTCAGGGACCTTCGGCAAAATCCATCAAACTCCCCTTGAAACCGTTTACCTTGATCGGCGCGACCACCCGGTCGGGACTGCTGACCGCGCCGCTGCGCAATCGGTTTGGCGCTATCTTCCGACTCGATTTCTATGAATCGGAGGAACTGGTTGAGATTTTGAAACGTTCCGCGGCGATTCTCGAGGTCAAAGGCGAACCCGAGGGTTTGCGGGAAATCGCGCGCCGCTCCCGGGGCACGCCGCGGATTGCCAACCGGCTGCTGCGCCGCGTGCGTGACTATGCCCAGGTGAGAGCCAACGGGGTCATTAGCGAGAGAGTGACGCAGGAAGCCGCTAAGTTATTGGACGTGGACCATCGGGGCTTTGACAAAATGGACACCTTGATTCTGGTCACGATTATCGACAAGTTTCAGGGAGGACCGGTGGGCGTTGAAAACCTGGCGGCAGCGATTGGCGAAGAAAAGGATACGATCGAAGACGTCTACGAGCCGTTCCTTATTCAGGTCGGGTTTTTGCAACGAACGCCGCGCGGGCGGGTCGCCACAGCTCTGGCGTACGATCATTTTGGGCGGAAAAAGCGGACGCAGCCCAGCGCGATAAAGAAACAGGAGAGCTTGTTTTAGATGCGGCCGCAAAAGCGATTCTGTTCTGAAACGTGAAATCCCATGGGCGAAATAGGCAAAACGTTGATCTTTCTAGGACTGGTTTTGCTCGCGCTGGGACTCGTGGTTTCGTTGGCCCCTAAAATTCCCTGGCTGGGACAACTTCCCGGCGACATTTTCATTAAGAGAGAACGCTTTACGTTTTATTTTCCCTTGATGACTTCGATCCTGGTAAGCGTGATTGTTTCGCTTGTCCTTTATCTCTTCCGAAGGTAAGCTTTTCTTTTGTTTTTCGGACCTTAGGCAAAATGGATAGCGTATCACCTGAAATCTCAAACAACCTCGAGACCAACCTGAGCTCAGAGGAAGTCAAAAGGCGGAAGCGCGAAGGGTTGGTGATTCTTGTTACGACCCTGATGGTGCTGCTTTTTGCCGCCTTTGAGGTCCGCCTGCCGGAATTTTCCACCGACTCCCCGTTAAGCAACAACATCGCCTTTTTTCTCCTGATCAATCTTAACATTATTCTCCTCTTGCTGCTGATTTTCCTGGTTGTCCGCAACCTGGTGAAGCTCGCGTTTGAGAGGAAAAGGCGCATTCTGGGTTCGCGTCTACGGGTGCGTCTGGTGCTTTCCTTCTTGGGCCTGTCTCTAATTCCGACCTTGCTTCTGTTCGCGATCGCGGGGGGTTTGGTGACGCGTTCCTTCGACCGTTGGTTCGACGTTCAGGTGGAGAACGCGCTGCAGGGATCGCTCGAAATCGGCGAAACCTATTATCTCAACTCGGCGAACAATGCGCTCTTTTACGCGCGGCAGCTAAGCCGCCGCATTACCGAAGAAGGTCTGTTTGAGCCGCACCGCTTCGATGATCTCAAGGTCTTTATTCAGGCCAAGCAGCGCGAGTATAACCTTGGAACGGTAGAGATTTTTTCTCCTAGTCGCGACCTCCTGGTCGTCGCTTTTAACGATGAGGTCCCTACCGGAGTGACCATCAAACCGGAGTCCGATTTTCTCAAGAGGATTCTGCGCGGATTGGAGGTTACGCGCACCCAGCCCTTCGGCGAGGCCGACATCATTCGCGGCGGCGTGCCGGTTTTGAGTCCAGACCGCAAGATCCTGGGCGTTGTGGTGGTTGATTATTATGTTCCGAAAAGCATCAGCAAGCGCGCGCTGCAGATCTCGCGCTCATACGAGGAGCACAAGCACCTCGAGTTTCTGCAGAAGCCGGTCAAAAACAGCTACATCTTGACGTTATTGCTGATCACACTGGTCATTATCTTCTCGGCCACGTGGTTTGGGCTCTTCCTGGCGAAAGGGATCACGGTTCCCATTCAAAAATTGGCGGAGGGAACTCACGAAGTAGCGCATGGAAATTGGGATTACCGCATCCCGGAAAGCGGCGACGACGAGATCGGAATGCTGGTCGATTCCTTTAACCAAATGACGCGGGACCTGAAGCGGATCCATTCGGAGCTCGAGCAGGGAAAGCATTATATGGAGACCCTGCTAGCCAACATTGCGGCCGGCGTCCTCTCCGTCGATCCGTCAGGCGTGATTACGACGCTGAACAAGGCGGCGATACAGATGCTCGGCATTGGGGATTCTTCGGAAGTGGGAAAGCATTATGGTGAAGTGTTTGGATTGGATCATCTCAGGCCCATGCGCGAGCTCATGGACGAAGTCAAAGAACAGGGCACCATCGAGCGCGCAGTGCGGCTGCCGCTGGCGGACGAGAGTCATACCTTGATGGTGACCGCCGCGACGCTGAAGGACGACGCCGGCAACATGCTGGGGATCATGGTTTTTCTGGAAGACATCACCCAGATCCAGAAAGTGCAGAGAATGGAAGCGTGGCGGGAAGTGGCGCGGCGCATCGCACACGAAATCAAGAATCCGCTGACGCCGATCCAACTATCGGCACAGCGGCTGCGCAAACGTTACGGGAAGCAGATGGAGGGGGACGGCGAAGTGTTGGAAAAGTGCACTTCAACGATCATCAAAGAGGTGGAAGGCCTCAAGAAGCTGGTAAACGAGTTTGCCAATTTTGCGCGTCTTCCCGCGGCCAAAATGGTTCCCAGCAATCTCAGTAAGATTGCCGGCGAGGCTCTATTTCTGTTCAAAGAAGGGCACAAAGGAATCGATTTTCGGTTCGTGCCCTGCCGTGATTTGCCGTCACTTGATTTGGACCGCGAGCAAATCCGTCGCGCCCTGGTTAACCTCCTGGATAATGCCGTCGCGGCCGTAGGGGAGAACGGAGAAATTTCGGTTGCTATCGAATATAAACCCGCTATCGGAGCCGTCCAGCTCGAGGTTGCCGATGACGGCTGCGGTATCGACGCGGAAGCGCGGGAAAGAATCTTTGAGCCCTACTATTCCACCAAAAAAGATGGCACTGGCCTCGGGCTCGCGATCGTGAGCACCATCATCACCGATCATCATGGTTACATCCGTGTCCGTCCGAACGAACCCAGAGGAACGAAATTCGTCATCGAGTTCCCGGTGCGGGACGGCCAACTTGACTTGATCGAGCTCGAGGATAAGGAAGCGTCGAGCATCTGAGGACGCGGGGCCAAGTTGCGCCGCGGTTCCGGAATGAAGGCATTTAGGGAGCAGAGTCATGATTGAAGAAAAAACGATTTTGGTGGTGGACGATGAGGACGGAGTTCGCGAATCGGTCCGTGAGATTCTGACGGACGAGGGCTACCGCGTCATCGAGGCATCGGACGGGCGCAAGGTTCTCGGACTGATCCAGAAAAACCATCCCGACCTGGTTCTCTTGGACATCTGGATGCCGGAGCTCGATGGGATCGGGCTTTTGAAGGAAATCAAGCAACATCGACCCACCGTGCCGGTCATCATGGTCTCGGGTCACGGCAACATTCAAACGGCGGTGACGGCAACGAAGATCGGGGCCTTTGATTTTATCGAAAAACCTTTGTCTCTTGACGGCTTGCTGACAAGCGTGCGCCGCGCCCTGGGTGAACCATCATCGGGCGAAACCGACACGAATGGAGAACCGGCCAATGGTCTGGCCGCCGGCATAAAAGAAGGGCGCAACTCCAAAGCCGCCAAGAACGCGCGCGTTAAGCTGCGGCAGAAAAGCTTGAAGAAGAGCGTGGTGGTGGCGGGCCAGGGACTGCATTCCGGCCACAAAACCGGGATCATTCTCCATCCGCTCCCGCCCAACAGCGGAATCTTGTTCAGTGGCATTTCCGGCGATAGCACCGTGCCCGCAGACCTCGACTACGTTTGTTCCACCGGTTATGCAACCTCGTTGCAGGGAAAAGGTATGGTCGTCGGAACCGTGGAGCACTTTCTTGCCACACTCCACTCCTACGGCATCTCCAATCTCTTGGTGAAGATCGAGGGGGAAATTCCGATTCTGGATGGTTCAGCGCTGGAGTTCTGCCAGCTCATTGAAGAGGCGGGAATCGAAGAGCAAGGAAGCAACTGGTCAGAAATCGTGATCGATAAGGCTTACCGCGTTGAGGTCGAAGGAGGCGAATGGATCACGATCGAACCCGCTGATGTGTTCGGGGTTCGTTATATCCTCAATTATCCCAAGCCGGTGGGAAAGCAGGAATACACCTATATCTCTCAAGGCCCCCAGTCCTTTAAGAGTGAAATCGCGCCCGCCAGAACCTTCGGCTTCGTGCGGGACATCGAGAAGCTGGAAAAAATGGGTCTGGTGAATGGCGGCAGGCTGAGCAACTGTATTTTGATCGACGATGAGAAGATCATCAACACCGACTTGAGGTACAAAGAAGAGCTGGCACGCCACAAGATCCTCGACATCATCGGCGACTTTTATCTCCTCGGACGTCCGATCCGGGGGCTGATCACCGCTCACATGACCGGTCACAGGGATAACATCGCCTTGCTGCGGGAAATTCGCAAAGGAATGTCACTTTAGACTTTCCTGCCCGCGGCAAACGAAGGCGATGGCTGCGAACAAGCCTTATCCCCGTCTCTTTACCGTCGACGAGGCCAACGAGCTTCTGCCGACCGTCCGATCCCTTCTGGAACGGGCATTGCAGAGGATCGAGGCCTTGCGCGGGCGTAGCCAAAAGGTCGTGCGCCGCGAGGAATTAGATCCGGACAGTCCGGACTTCATGGAAAGGCTCCAACAAGACGAAACGATAGCGCGGGTGATCAAAGAGCTGCATGAGCTGGTCGAAGAGATCAACGGTCTGGGTTGTATCTGCAAGGGCGTGGAGGAGGGGCTGGTGGACTTTCCCTGTTCCCTTGGGGAAGAGATTGTCTTTCTTTGCTGGCGTTACGGCGAAGAAAGCATCTCGCATTGGCACCGGTCAGAGGAGGGGTTTGCGGGGCGAAAGCCGCTGCTGGATTCGGGAAAAGGCGGAAGCCGCGGCCCTTACCACTAGGATGCATCAAGTAAAAAAGGCAAAAGTAAAAAGCGGAATCATCTCTCTAACAGTTCTTCTCGGTTTCTTCGTTTGTTTCCAATTTACTCCCCCACGTGTGCGCGCGGCGGACAGGGTTCGGGCGGGCTTCGGAAGTCTCGGCGTAAGCCACATGATCTTGTATGTGGCCAAAGAGTTTGGCCTCTTTCAGAAATATGGTCTCGATGTCGAAATTGTGGGTCATATTCCTGGAGCAAAGTTCGTGGTTCCTTTGGTCTCCGGTGATGCCCAGATCATTCACGCTGCCGGTTCCCCTTTTGTTTTAGGAACATTGGGCGGGAGCAACTCTTCTGTCCCCAGTTGACAATTCGCATTTAGGCCAGCGGATCCTCACCCGGGAAGACGAAATCCACGGAAATAGCTTTCGGCTTTTGTTTTCGTCCGCGAGACGCGATTCTTTACAATCTGGCGTGACCATTATAGAAATCGTCGTCCAGGTAAGTTTTTAAACCGTGCTACACAGAAGTAAGGTCGTACTACACGGAACAAGAGATTCATAGTTAGGCAACTTCTTTGCGTAATCTATCCTCCGGACTTACTTGGCTCTATAAATTTGCATTTCCAACTGTCTGGATTTGCGGATTTGGAGCCGGGACATTGGCGCTATTTCTGGTTTCTGAGAACGCACGCGACCCTGAACTTCTGGAGCTTCGTTGGCTCTTTTTGGGAGGACTATTGATAGGGACAGGAATGATCTACTGGTCCCTGATACGTCTAAAGAGGGTTAGTTTAGTTGGTGATGAGTTTGTAATTTCGAACTATAGGAAAGAAATTAGGGTGAAGATTCGTGACGTAGATAAAGTTACGGGTAGTGTATTGTGGAACCCAGAACTTGCGTGGCTACACTTCAGATTCACAACCGATTTCGGCATGTCGGCGCAGTTCATGCCGCCCATGAGATTGTCGCTGAACCCGTTTAGTCGCCATCCGATTGTAGAAGAGCTAAATCTGTTGATTAGAAGTAACACCAGTGCCTAACCAGCGAATGCAGTGGACGACCCGATCACCTGCCACTTTGCTTGGCTGCGCAAGCAAAACGCCCGGCTCAGGGCGCCACTGATCCGGGCGTTAGCCCTCTTTGATGATGCAGACATTTGGGTGGAAATCTCTTTCTAGCCTCGACGGCTCTGAAAGAACGTTTTTGGAGGGGCTTCGTTCTCCAGACCGAAACTTCCCGTTTCTTCTCAGAACAATCGGCTTCGTGCTCCCATTCAGCTTCCTTTTTCTTGCAATTCCTTTCGTCGTATTTTCTATTCTCACTGAGGCGTTTCTTGGACCTCAATCTTGGGTGACCCAAAGTATCAACGCCGTTTCGCTCTTTGTGTTACAGTTGGTCCCATTCGCAATTCTTCTCACTCTTGTGGGGATGTACCTCCTGCGAGGTTATGTTGCGATCAAGCTGCGGCGCCAAAAACGATTGGAGTCGACCGGGAGGGGCTAACCCCGCCGCTGGTGCCGATGACAAGATTGCCGAGGACATATGTTGTCTCCTAATAACGGCTCAGCGGCATAGCGTTAAACCGCTATCGGGTCCACTTAAGGACGAACATGATCGCCTTCGATGTATTCCTAAACCGTAAGAAGCTTGCTCGGGCCGGCGTGGGCTCTGACGGTGTACTCACAGCTCTGACCACGTGGGTGCGTCGTCGCGCCTCTCGGACAGGCGGGAAGCAGCGACAGCCCCAGTGGGATCGCGATCTCAGCTTCAGCCTCGCCGGATACCGATCAACCAATGGCGACGTAGGCGAACACTTTAAGTGGGAAGAACGAAAGCTCAAGCCCGGCGACGTTCTCACGATCAAAGTGATCACGACTGCCCGCGTTGACGAACCAAGGCGACGCGTTGCAGAGGACCCGGAATTGGTAGAGCGCTCTCAAAGACGCTATTACCAGCAACTGAAACGGAAGTTCGAGAAGTCGAGAAAGAAATAATGTTGTTCCGCCTTGGTTCGGTGCTTCCAAAACGCGGTTTAACACTAGCGTGGAGCGGACAATGAGAAAGCTTGTAGCAATTGGTCGACCCCGTTTGTGGAAACGCCGCTCACGCTAAACGTTAGGTTTCGAACATCGATTAGCTTGACTCAGATTCTGGTATGAAGTATCGTCATACCACGAGGTGAGTCATGGCAAGATCCAAAGTCGCAATTTCTCTGGATGAGTCTACCCTGAATCGGCTCGATCAGCTGGTTAAGAAACAAGTCTTTCCCAACCGTAGTCAGGCCATTGAGGAGGCCGTTGCGGAGAAACTCGCGCGGCTCGAGAAAAGCCGACTAGCTCAAGAGTGCGCCAAACTTGATCCGACCTTCGAAAAAGCGCTCGCAGAAGAAGGGCTATCCGAGGATTTGGCGGAATGGCCGAATACTGAGAGGTTGTGAAAAAATTGAAAAAACGTCGAATTCCGCAAATTTCGCCTCAACAAAATCAAATAGTTGCGGCTACTCATTTTTGCAGAATCCGATTAATTCACAAACTCTGAGA
>JBOHVR010000060.1:0-3469 GCA_050735755.1 Binatia bacterium | reverse complement strand
GCACTTGCGTGCATGTGCCGACATTTATTACCATTACCCTTATGAGGACGCCTCTCACCAGGACACGCCTCCAAGCAGCCGGGGTCGGGGCTTTTTTTCGGCCGCGAGATATCCGGCCGCTCGGTGTTACCTTCCGGCAGCTCCGAAAGGCGGTCGCCAACGGTGCGGTAGAGAAAGTTGGCGGCGGCCTCTACCGGTTGTCGGAGATCGAACCGACAGAAGCGGAGACCGTTGCTATGGTGGCGTCTGCAGTGCCAAACGCCATAGTTTGCCTGCTCACGGCGCTCAGCATCCACGAGATCGGCACACAATTACCCCACGAGGTCTGGATAGCGCTCGACCGAAAGAGCCGCAAGCCTGCGCGACTGCCGACCCGTGTACGTATCGTCCGATTTTCCGGCGCGATGCTCACCTACGGTGTGATCCGCCGCTCAATGCTCGGTGTCCCGGTTTCGATCACGTCACCCGCGCGAACGGTTGTAGATTGCTTTCGCTATCGAAACAAGGTCGGGATAGATGTGGCGATGGAGGCCCTCCGTGATGCCGTACGCTCCCGCAAGACCACCGTCGACGAAATATCGCGGGCGGCGGAGGTCTGCCGGATCCGCACTGTCATTGGTCCCTACCTTGAGGCGCTGTCGGCATGAGCGAGTCGGTAAACGACAGGGCCAAATCGATTCGGCAGCGGCTGCGCAATCGTCTCCGCGAGCGCGGCGAAGACGTGCAGTTCGGACTACAGCGTTATGCCGTCGAGAGATTTCTCTATCGTCTCGGAGCCTCTCTGCATCGCAACAGTTTTGTCCTCAAGGGTGCCGCACTTTTTGCGCTCTGGGGTGGTCCGATCTATCGGCCCACACGTGATCTTGATTTTACGACCTACGGGAGCGCCGAAGAGGTGGATGTCGTAAGCGCATTGCGTGATATCTGCCGGCACTCGTATACGGCAGACGAGATTGTCTTTAATCCCGACACCTTGTCCGCAGAGCCAATCCGCGACGATAGCGAATATTTTGGAATGCGGATCCAGATCGGGGCGACGCTCGGTATGTCACGGATCCCTCTTCAGATCGATATCGGGTTCGGGAATGCGATTGAACCACCGCCGCAGGAGGCGGAGTATCCCACCTTACTCGGCGATCCGCCGCCGCGAATTCGGACCTACCCGCCCGAGGCCGTGATCGCTGAGAAACTCCACGCGATGGTCGTGCTCGGCGATCGCAACAGCCGCTACAAAGATTTTTACGATCTCCACGTATTCGCTCGGCAGTTTACTTTCGAGGGCATAAAGCTCGCGCGCTCGATCGGCGTGACCTTCAATCGACGTCGTACGGCGATTGACCCAACAGTGCCAGTCGCCCTTACGCCACGTTTTTATGCAGATGTCACCCGCGCTACGCAGTGGCGTGCCTACCTGACGCGTAACACTTTGCCCGGTGCTCCTGCCGACTTCGTCGCTGTGGGAGAGCTGCTTCAGACCTTCCTTGGCCCGGTGTGGAGCGCCCTGACAGCGAAACGGGCGTTCGCCGACGCCTGGCCCGCAGGCGGCCCGTGGTCGTCAGGGGCTCCTAGCGACGAGATTGCTTCTGGTCAACTTGCTTCTGAGAGAACTAACTTATCGCAGGACAGCGATCTTGCAGCCCCGTTCCGTCGGCTCAAAGCTCACGCTACCTACAAGGATTCCGGTGTCGAGTGGCTGGGCCAGATTCCGGAGCATTGGGAGATGAAACGCCTTAAGTACGTCGCTGCGCTGAATCCTGCGGCTTCGGAAGTGCGGAGACTTGCTCCAGACACCGAGGTCTCTTTCGTGCCGATGGAAGCAGTTGGCGAGTATGGCGGGCTTGATCTCTCAAGGACCAAGCCACTCGCTGATGTAGGGACAGGTTACACCTACTTCCGAGACGGCGATGTGGTGGTTGCGAAGATTACGCCATGCTTTGAAAACGGGAAAGGCGCTCATGCGGAAGGCCTCGTAAACCGGATCGCTTTCGGAACAACCGAGCTGCACGTTCTTAGAGCTAGCCAGGCTCTTGATGGCCATTTTCTTTTCTACCTGACACTGAGTGATGCATTTCGTCGGCTCGGCGAAGCTGAGATGTACGGCGCCGGTGGCCAGAAGAGAGTACCAGAGTCATTTGTTGAGAACCTCTGGCATCCATTGCCATCTGTCTCCGAGCAACGCGCCATTGCCGCCTTCCTCGACGGAGAGACGGCGAAGATTGATGCGATGGTGGCAAAGAAGGAGCGGCTGATCGCTCTGCTGCAGGAGAAGCGCGCCGCGCTCATCACCCGCGCCGTTACTAAGGGACTTGATCTGAATGTCCCCATGAAATATTCCGGCGTCGAATGGCTCGGCGAAATCCCGGCGCATTGGAATGTAAAGCGGCTCAAATTCCTGACACACGAAACTTTGCAATACGGTGCCAATGAAGCCTCTGGCGACACTGACCCCGATCAACCACGATTTGTTCGTATCACGGACATCACGACGTCGGGCGAATTACGTGAAGACACTTTTCGCTCACTTCCCTTGGAAACAGCTAAAGATTATCTGCTAGAAGAGGGTGATTTGTTGCTTGCCCGTAGTGGGGCAACGGTTGGAAAGTCCTTCATGTATAAGAAATCCTGGGGTGTTTGTTGTTATGCGGGCTATCTTATACGTGTTCGTCCTGATCAGAGCCAAATTCTACCTGAATTCTTAAATTATTTTGCGGCCTCGCAAAACTACTGGGACTGGATCTCAGCATCTTTAATCCAAGCAACGATCGAGAATGTCAGTGCAGAAAAGTACGCGAACCTGCTTGTGGGGGTTGCGTCTCTACCCGAGCAGAAAGCCGTGGTCGAATACCTTGATAAGGAAACTTCAAAGATCGACGCCCTCATCACTGAGGTCCGCGAAGGAATCGAGAAACTCAAAGAGTACCGCACAGCGCTCATCTCCGCCGCCGTGACGGGCAAGATCGACGTGCGGGCGTAATCGGATACGCCGATCACTCATTGATTCGCAGCCGATGAAATCGAGGAGTCGTACAAGGAGGGAATGGTTATAAACTGAAACGAGCTGGCGCGGTTTTCCGCAGAATCAGTACTGATATCTCATCCTGAGGTTTCCGACGAATCCTTAGCCTATACTGTAGTCGGCACAGCGAGCGTAACGGTAATTGTTCCTAAAGAATTTAACTAACCGCGCTTTTGGTAATCCGGCGCGGATCAACAGGCAAGCGCTAACTAAGAAGAAGAGGATCTCGGACAAGCAGAACAAATCTTCAGGGCGAGCGGCCGCAGTTTTTAGGCGGTGTGTTAAGTCATTACGAATGCTAACCACTTTTTGAATAAAGGTCCTTCTTTTTCTGTTATCGGGAAATATTGGTGACATGATGGTTTCTGCCTCACCCAGTAGTTCTCTAAGTCGGTGCCTTAGGCTTGCTTCATTGCTATATGTCAGTTTTTCCTGGAGCCATTGCCTATGTGC
>JBOHVR010000059.1:0-5640 GCA_050735755.1 Binatia bacterium | reverse complement strand
CCTGGAGGGGGTTGTGGGCAACCATGATCCCTACTCCGTCAATCTAAACAATATCAAGGGATTGCATGTAATCCGTGTAGCAAACCGAGGGAGAAGATCAACCCGCAGTGATTCATAAGGAGGCGGTAGATGGCATATCAGATTGTCGGCAGGGCTGTGCCCCGGCTTGAAGGAGCCGAGAAGGTAACTGGAAAAACCCAATACGCCGCTGACGTCCACTTTCCGGATGCCCTGTGGGTCAAAGTTTTGCGCAGCCCCCTGCCTCACGCTCGTTTATTGAAAGTAAACACTTCGAAAGCACGGCAGCTCCCAGGCGTTCACGCAGTGATCTCGGCGGCAGACTTGCCACCGGTCTTGGTCGGTTTAAGGATGAAAGACATGCCGGTCCTCGCGCGTGACCGTGTTCGATATATTGGCGAGCCCGTCGCGGCAGTCGCGGCGGAGACTCCTGAAATCGCTGATGAGGCATTGGCGCTTATCGAGACCGAGTACGAAGAGCTTCCAGTTGTGAGCGACCCGATCGAAGCGCTGCAGCCGGGCGCGCCGGTGCTGCACGAAAATCCTGGCCAATATAAGAATGCGCCGGAGCGTTCGACCGAGCTTCCCAACGTTCAGTCCGTGGGCATGTGGGAGAAAGGCGACGTCGAGGCGGGATTCAAGAAAGCGACGCGAATATTCGAACACACGTTTCATACACCCCTGGGTTTTCACGCCTACATCGAGCCGCACGCTTGTGTCGTTCGAGTTGGTGACGAAGGGCAGGTCGAAATCTGGGCCTCCAACAAGTCGCCTTTTACTCTTAGGGATCGGCTCGCCGCCGATCTCGGGCTCGATGCCAAAAAAATTAAAGTCCACATCATGCCGGTAGGGGGAGATTTTGGTGCCAAGACTTCGTTGGGTGAGGCGCCGATTTGTTATTTCTTGGCGCAAAGAGCGCGCAGGCCGGTCAAGCTGGTTCATACCTACTCCGAGGAGTTGACTGCGGCGCCGCACCGGCACCCCGCAGTAATCACCCTGCGGACCGGCGTCGACGACGATGGCAGGCTGTGCGCCCTGCAGGCCAAGGCGATCTTCAGCGGTGGCGCCTATGCCGCCCTCAAGGCAAACCCGGAGGTCACGGTTCAAGGACCGCGACGGATTGCCAGCTATTACCGTATTCCGGCGATCCAAGTTGAAACGTGGTGCGCCTACACCAATCAAGTGTCCTGCACGCAGACGCGCACGCCGGGAAGCCCGCAAACTGTGTTCGCGATGGAGTCTCAAATCGACATCATGGCGCGCGAGCTTGGCCAGGATCCGGTTGAGTTTAGAATGAAAAACCTGCTCGATGACGGCGATGCTGCTCCCTTTGGGCAAAAGTGGGAGCACATTCTTGTGCGCGAGACTCTGAGGAAGGCCGTTGAGGCTTCCGGCTGGAGCAAATCAAAACCAAAAAACGTCGGCCGCGGCGTAGCTCTCTATGAAAGGGGTAGTGGTGGCGGCAAGTCGGGGGCAGAGATCACGGTCACTTCAGATGGCAAGGTCAACATTCTGACGGGCGTGCCTGATGTCGGGCCGGGGATTCACACTGTGGTTCAGCAAATTGTAAGCGAAACACTCGGCGCGCTGCCGGATCGGATTCAAGTCAGGGTTGCAGATACCGACAGCTCACCCTATGACTCGGGGACGGGGGGCAGCAAATCTACCAACAGCGTCGGGCATGCCGGCTATCGGGGCGCATGCCAGATCAGGGACAGGATGATCGCCCTGGCGGCGCGGCGTCTCGGTTGCAAGCCGGACGATATCCGCCTAGGGAAAGGTCGTTATATCGTATCCGGACACAGAGCAATGTCGTTTGAGGAGCTCGCGCGGATCGCGGTCGAGGAGAACCGGGCGCCTATTATGGAGCTTGGTCTCTTCGAACGCACGCATCAAGATGTTACCGCATTCGCCGCTCAGGTAGCGGAAGTTGAGGTTGATCCCTCAACGGGCCAGGTGAAGGTGCGAAAGCTCACGACCGTTCATGATGCCGGCACAGTGTTGAATCATCTGACATTTCAGGGCCAGGTCGACGGTGGAGTGATGATGGGCTTGGGTTTTGCCCTTATGGAAGAAAGCCCCGTGATGGACGGGCGAGTTGCCACGCTCAATCTGGGCGAGTTTAAGATTCCTACGGCACAGGACAGTCCCAGGTTGACCACGGTCTTATTAGAGAGTCCGACGGGGCCGGTTCCCTTTCAAGGCAAAGCGATAGCGGAAATTCCTAATGTTCCAACCGCGCCGGCCATTGCCAATGCGATTGCCGATGCCGTGGGCGTGCGAATTTTTGAGTTGCCCCTGACCTCGGAAAAAATTTACCGGGAGCTACGAGAAAAGTTAACAAGGTAAAAAGGAGAGAGAAAAGGAAGTCAAAGGAGATTGTGCCATGAAAGTAAAAAGTTTTCGGTCTTGGAATTATCACGCGGACGACCTTGAGGCGATGACAAAATTCTACCGCGACGTCTTGGGCGGGGAACTGCGCACCACCCACACAGTGCGCGGTGTCAAAGTCAATCGTCTGCGCCTCGGTGGAGTGGGCTTGGGCCTGTTCGATGCCTCTGCCGAACGGGCGGACGGTGTGCCGCATCACACCTTCGAGATCGAGGCGCCGAGAGATCCCAATGAATTGGTGCGGGAGATAGAGCACAAAGGCGCTAAGGTGCAGGAAGTGCGTATGCATGGCGACGGTCCGGGCTATTCCGTTTACGTCAACGACCCGAGCGGAAACCGGTTGGAACTTTCGGTGGACTTCAGCTGACCGCAGCCAGTCCAAAGTAAGGTTTTTCCGCTGCCTAGGAGAATGATCATGAAGCATGTTTTTAGCTGTGCTCTAATTTTGCCGTTAACTGTTCTCGCACTTGGAGCGGGACACGCCGTGGAGGTAAGAGGCGCACAACAGGAGTGGGAGCGCACAGTTAAGGCGGCTGAACAGGAAGGGCAGCTCGTCGTCTATTCTCTTAGTGAAGTTGGCGAACTCTTTACCAACAGCGGATTTGGAAAAAAATTTCCCAAGATCAAGCTCGTTATGGTGACAGCGAGAGCCGGCGAGCTGGCCAACCGCGTCATGGCTGAGCGAAGAGCAGGAAAATTTCTTGCTGATGTGGGAAATCTCGGAAATACATCGCCGCTGACCCTATCGCAAGCCAAGGCGCTCGATCCGATCATGTCCGCTTTCATCCTGCCCGAAGTGAAAGACGAGTCGAAGTGGTGGCAGGGCAAATATCAGTTCATCGATCCGGAAGGGCAATATATTCTCGTTTATGTTGCCGCGCCCTTATTTTTGGTTGCCTATAACACGAATCTCGTCAGCCCCAACGAATTCAAATCGTATTGGGACCTTCTCAATCCCAAATGGAAAGGAAAGATCGCCGCCTTTGACCTGCGCGCGGGGGGCTTTGCCAACACGCGAGAACGGTTTTTCTACCACAATCCGGAATTGGGCCCGAAATTTCTCAAGCGTCTTTATAGCGAGATGGGCATTACTTTTTACCGGCAATATCCGCAGGGAGCAGATTGGTTAGCGACAGGAAAATTTGCGCTCTGTCTGTGCCGCCATCAATCGATTAGTGAAGCGAAGTCGCAAGGCTTGCCTGTGGATCTCATGGACCCTGCGGCCTTCAAGGAGGGCATCGGAATCGAGTCGAGGGCGAAAACGCTGTCTTTGCTGAATCGGGCTCCGCATCCGAATGCCGCCAAAGTTTTCATTAATTGGTTTCTTTCCCGGGAAGGGCAGATCGAGTTTCAGAAGAACTCAGCCAAATACATTTCTGCGGGCGCTGAAGGGTCCCTGAGGATGGATATTCCCAAGGACGACATCGCGCCGAGAAACCGGGTGCTCCCGGGCGTGAAGTACATTCCTCAATGGAATCCGGAATTATTTGATATGAAGCCGATGCGCAAAATTTTTAACGACGCCATGAGTGAGGCTGGAAAGAAGTAAGTGAACTGGGGCAAGGAGGGAACCCGTGAACTGTCCAAAGTGCCATAACCCGTTGCAGGGCAAAAACTATAAGGGAATCGAGGTCGACGCCTGCGAAAAATGCGAAGGCATGTGGTTAAGTTTGGAGGAACTTGACCAGCTTGAAGATACCGTTTTTTCTCAGGATGAGCTCAAGGGAACAACTATCTTTTCCGCGTTTCCAAGCAAGCTTACGTGCGCTGTCTGCGCCAAGCCCATGAAGAGCTTCAAATACAGATTGTATGACCTGGAGTTAGATTTTTGTGACAATCAGCATGGTTTTTGGCTGGACAATGGAGAAGAAAAGAGGGTGTTGCAGCTGATGGAACAGGAGCAAGAAAGTTTAGGCCGAAAATTCAACCGGGAAGAGGCTTGGACCAAGACGTTACGAAATCTGAAATCAAAAGACTTTATCTCACGACTGCGAGATTTGTTCCGATCGTGATATCCCAGTGTCTTTCGTTCCCCAGACGCCGTCCCCTTCACCCCGGGCTTTCCGGACGCCAGCGCAATCCCAAGTTAATAATGCGCTGCAGAAGATTGCGGTAATTGATGCCGATGCGCTGCGCAGAATCGGCGAGGTCTTCGTCGGAGGCAAGCTGGGGATTGGGATTGGCTTCCAAAACATAGATTTTTCCCTGAACATCAAGTCGGAGATCGATGCGGGCATAACCGCTCAGCTGGAGGATACGGTAGACGCGCTTGCAGATATGCTGAATTTGCGCGGTGGTCTCAGGCGATAGGTCTTTCGCTTCGCCCGAAGTGATGCCGCGTTTTTTCTGATACTTAGTACTCCACTTGACCCGTTCTGTAGCAATGAGACGAGCTTCTTCGGGCATATTGTTGAAGAGAAGCTCCCATATCGGCAGCACTTCGAGCCTCCGGTTCCCCAAAACGCCAACGTACAGCTCGCGCCCGTCGATATAACTCTCAACGATCGCGTCCGTGCCGATGCTGTGGTGGATGAACTCGACGCGATCCCGCAGTTTCTGATCGTCCTCCACGACGGAGGCCTGCGCGATGCCGATCGAAGCTTCCTGGGTGAGGGATTTCACAATAAGCGGGAACCCGAGACGCTTCGGCCGTTTGACCTTCCGTCCGCGTGGAAACACCGCGAAATCCGGGACAGGAATGCGGTGATACGAAAGCAGCTGTTTTGAGAGAGCCTTATCCCGGGCCAGCATTAGGCCCCGGGGATTGCACCCGGTATAAGGCAAGCGCAGCAACTCAAGAAAGCTCACAACATTCTGATCGAATACACCGACATTGTGAAAAACCTCCAGAAGATTGAACGCCACGTGCGGCTTCCAATCACTCATGGATTGACGGATAACGCTGAGGTCGTCCGCAATTCCGAGGACATAAGTATCATGACCGATTTCGCGCAGCGTTCTCGTTACGTGAAATTCGGTTTTCCAGTCGGCGGTCGCGAGGTCGGACTCTGCGGGATTGTCCGGCGGCACAAGCTCCTGGTGCATCAAGGCTAGAACACGAAATTTCATTAGAGCGCGACCCGATGACCGCCGCTATGCAGATAATTCATCGTATGCACGGTCAAGAGAACGGTGAAGTCGAGTTTTGTTTTTTCCTCACTTTCAGCGAGGCGCAGCTTGAGCCTGCGACAGCGCTCGATCATCTGCTCGAGGACTTGGTCGATGGTGTAC
>JBOHVR010000058.1:0-2778 GCA_050735755.1 Binatia bacterium | reverse complement strand
ACCACGCAGCGTCCCAGCACGTTCTTCGGCCGTGGCATCGTGGCCCATGTGGGCCTCGCCGATCCGTTTTGCCCCGACTTGCGGAAGATGATCGCGCGCTGCAGCGAAGAAGAGGGCGCGCGGGTTCATGCGGCCGGAACCTACCTCTGCATGGAGGGCCCGCAGTTCTCGACGCGCGCTGAGTCGCAGCTTTACCGAAGCTGGGGCGCGCACATCATCGGCATGACCAATCTTCAAGAGGCCAAGCTCGCGCGCGAAGCCGAGATCTGTTACGTGACCTTGGCGCTGGCGTCGGACTATGATTGTTGGAGCGAGAGCGCGGGGGACGTCGATATCCAGCAGGTGATCGCCATCCTGCAAAAGAATGTCCAGCTCGCGCAACGGGTGATCCGGCGCGTCGTCGAACAGATTCCGGAGGCTCGCTCCTGTGCCTGCGCGACCGCGCTAAAGGACGCGATCGTGACCGAACGAATCAGGATCCCCGAAGAGATACGCAGGGACTTGGGAATTCTCATCGGCAAATATTTGTGAATATGAGATTTGCCATCCGTCATTCAGCGCGCAGCGAGCACCTATGAGCATCCTCGTGGTCGGCACCGTAGCTTTTGACTCCATCGAAACTCCGTCGGGATCGGTTGACAACGAGTTGGGCGGCTCGGCTTCGTATTTTGCGGTCGCGGCAAGCTTCTTTGCTCCCGTTCAGATCGTCGGCGTCGTGGGTAAAGACTTTCCCCAGCGCTACCTCGACCTTTTTCGCCAGCGCGGAATCAATCTCGACGGTTTGCAACAGAAATCCGGGGAGACGTTTCACTGGCGCGGCCGTTACCATGAAGACGTCAACGTCCGCGATACCCTTGAGCTCCATCTCAACGTGCTTTCCGAGTTCGTTCCTGAGCTTCCGGAATCCTACCGTGACGCGGAGTACGTGTTTCTCGGCAACATTGATCCGATCATGCAGATGGAAGTGCTCAGTCAACTGCGGGGAAGCCGCTTCCTGGCGTGCGACACCATGGACCACTGGATCCAGAACAGCCGGAACGAGGTGGATAGGGTCTTGGGCAAGGTGAAAACACTGGTGATCAACGATTCGGAGGCGCGCCTGCTTAGCGGCGAACACAATATTGTGCGCGCGGCGCGCGCCATCTTGACGATGGGGCCAAGGTTTCTTTTGATCAAGAGGGGCGAGTACGGGGTGTTGGCGTTTTCCGAGTCTTCGATATTTGCGACTCCGGCCTACCCTTTGGAGGAGGTTTTCGATCCTACGGGTGCCGGCGATTCGTTTGCCGGGGGCTTTCTAGGACAGCTTGCGCGCACCCGCGACGATAGCGAAAGAGGTTTGCGACGGGCGATCATTTACGGCAGCGTCGTCGCCTCTTTTACGGTCGAAGACTTTGGCCTTAGACGGCTGAGCAAACTCACGGACGAAGAAATCGAGGAGCGTTTCCGGCGCTTTCTGGACCTGACGGACTTCCACACCTGAACATCTTCCATGAAACTATCGGTGGTCGTCCCGGTTTACAACGAGGCGGAAAACCTGGCGCCTCTCGTCGCGGAGCTCGAATCGGTGTTGAGCTGCATGGAACAGCCCTTTGAGGTCATCATTGTCGATGACGGAAGCAATGACGGCAGCGCGGAGGTACTGCGCGCCCTGTATCGGGAAAAATCCTGCCTCAAGGTTATTCGCCTGAAACGTAATTTCGGACAGACGCCGGCAGTGGCCGCCGGCCTCAACCACGCGCGCGGCGAGGTGATCGTGCCGATGGACGGCGACGGCCAGAACGACCCTCGCGATATTCCGCGGCTCCTCGCCAAGCTCGGGGAAGGGTTCGATCTGGTCTGCGGCTGGCGCCGGCCGCGCCAAGATCCGTATTGGAGCCGCCAGTTGCCTTCCCATATGGCCAATAATCTGATTTCATGGATTACCGGCGTAAAAATCCACGATTACGGCTGCACATTGAAAGCGATTCGCAAGGAGGTCGCAAAGGATCTGCGTCTCTATGGCGAGATGCATCGGTTTATTCCGGCTCTCGCCGACGAACGGGGCGCGCGCATCGCCGAGATCCAGGTAAATCACCGCCCGCGGCGCCACGGGAAATCAAAATACGGGCTGGCGCGGACTCTTCGTGTGCTCCTGGATTTGCTGACGGTGAAGTTTTTGCAGCTTTACGCTACTCGACCGCTGCATGTTTTCGGTCTCATCGGTCTGGGCAGCGGGGCTTTAGGATTTCTTCTGGGGATTTATCTGTCGCTGCAAAAGCTGCTTTATCGGGCGGAAATCGGCGGGCGTCCGTTGCTGCTGTTGACGGTGCTTTTGATTGTCATCGGATTTCAATTTGTCTCCATGGGACTTCTCGGCGAACTGCTGGCGCGGACCTACCACGAATCCCAGAATAAGCCGATCTACGTCATCGGGGAGATTCTCGAGCGACCGAGGACTATGTGAATATCGCTATTATCGGTACCGGATATGTCGGTTTGGTCAGCGGCACATGCTTTGCGGAAAGCGGCAACGATGTGATCTGCGTCGACATTGATGCGGGCAAGATCGAGGCTTTGAAGAAAGGCAAGGTGCCGTTTTACGAACCTGGGCTCGAAGAGCTTGTGCTGCGCAATCTGGGAGAGCAGCGGCTTTCGTTTACGACGGATTTGGCGGCGGCAGTCAAGCAGTCGTTGGTTCTTTTCATCGCTGTCGGCACCCCGCAAGGCTCGGACGGCAGCGCCAATCTCCGGTACGTCTTCGACACCGCCGGCTCGATTGCGCGCCACATGGAAGATTAC
>JBOHVR010000057.1:0-4127 GCA_050735755.1 Binatia bacterium | reverse complement strand
TGGCGCGACGTCGGCAATATTGAAACCTATTACCAGGCCAGTATGGATCTGCGCTCGATCGATCCTGCGTTTAACCTCTATAACCAAAGATGGCCGATCCGGACGGTCGGTTACGGCGATCCACCGGCGAAGTTCGTTTTCGACGAAGATGGCAGGCGCGGTAGTGCGGTAAATTCCATTGTCAGCGAAGGCACGATCATCAGCGGCAGCCTGATTCGCGGCTCGATCATCGGTCGCAACGTCAGAATTCACAGCTACTGCCTGATTGAGGATTCCATCGTGCTCGATTGGGCGGAGATCGGGAGGGGGTGCCGGATCCGCCGCGCCATTATCGACAAGCATAATATTATCTCTCCGGGAACAGAGATCGGCTATGATCGCGAACGCGATCGCCAACGCTATTTCGTTGCTGAAGGCGACGTGGTCGTTGTGGCTCGCGCCCAGCCCAAGAGCACATGGATGCTCCAAGCGCCATGAACGATTCGCTGAAAAGGACTTTTCATGCTTCGACAGGCTCAGCATGAGCGGAACGAGAAGAAAAAATGGATTCGTGGAGTACTGGGATCACCAGTATTCCACTATTCCAGGACTCCATTCTTGCGTAGTTCCAGTCGACCGCTGAACGGAGAGGTTTAACCACATCCGACAAGCGATGGGTGGACCGCTACTCTGCAAGAATACACGGCGGAATATAGAAAGAAAGGATTTTCCGTTTGGTCTCCATTATTCCAGCCGTTTCCGCTTCGGAAACGGGCGCCGTCAATCTCGGCGCATCTTACCTGGGCGAAGGAAGATGTCGCTTTCTGGTTTGGGCTCCCCTGGCCGCCCGCGTCGACGTTCATCTTGTAACTCCCGTTGAACGCTTCGTCCCCATGGCGCGGACGAAGTGGGGCTATTACGAATGTGCCGTCCAAGACGTGGCGCCGGGTTGCCGTTATTTTTACCGGCTCAATCACAGCACGGACCGTCCCGATCCCGCCTCGCGCTTTCAGCCCGATGGCGTGCATGGACCTTCTGCGGTCGTCGATACGCAGTTCGCCTGGGGAGACCACGCCTGGTGCGGTCTCCCGCTATCCCGATACGTCATCTACGAGCTGCACGTCGGGACCTTCACGCCGCAAGGCACGCTCGATGGCATCATCCCCGAACTCGGCGTCTTATGCGACCTCGGAGTGACCGCAGTTGAGCTCATGCCGGTCGCGCAGTTCCCGGGAGAGAGAAACTGGGGCTACGACGGCGCTTATCCTTTCGCTGTGCAAAATTCCTATGGGGGACCCCAGGCCTTAAAGCGCCTCGTCAACGCCTGCCATCAACGCCGCCTCGCGGTCATTCTCGACGTGGTTTACAACCACCTCGGACCCGAGGGAAGCTACATCGGCGAATTCGGCCCTTACTTCACCAGTCGGTACCAGACCCCGTGGGGCCGAGCGCTGAACTTTGACGGTCCCGAGAGCGACCACGCGCGCAACTTCTTCATTCAAAACGCGATCTACTGGATCAGCGAGTTCCACATCGATGCGCTCCGGCTCGACGCCGTCCATGCCATTCTCGACCATTCACCCCGAACGTTTTTGGAACAACTTGCGCTTACCATCAAAGACCAAGCGGAGCGGCTCAACCGGCGCATCTATTTGATTCCCGAAAGCGCGGCCAACAACGCGCGTTTGATTCGCGGGCGCGAGCTGGGCGGTTACGGACTCGATGCACAGTGGTCCGACGACTTCCATCATTCGCTTCGCGCGCTCTTGACCGGAGAGCGCGCGAGCTACTACCAAGATTTCGGTGGGTTGGGCCACCTGGTCAAAGCCTTTCGCGAAGGCTTTGTTTATTCCGGAGACTACTCGCCCTTCCGCCGCCGCCGCCACGGCTCATCCTCTCGTGATCTGCCCGCGGAGCGCTTCGTGGTCTGCTCGCAGAACCATGATCAAATCGGCAACCGCATGAAGGGCGAGCGCTTGAGTCATCTGGTTTGCTTTGAAGCGCTCAAACTGGCCGCCGCCACCGTCATCCTCTCGCCTTTTATTCCGCTCCTTTTTATGGGCGAAGAGCATGGAGAGCTGGCCCCGTTTCAGTACTTCATCAGTCATTCCGATCCCGAACTGGTGGACGCCGTGCGTCGCGGACGCCGGGCCGAGTTTTCCAACTTTGCGACTGGCGACGACGTGCCGGATCCGCAGGACGAGGCTACGTTCTATCGATGCAAGATTAACCACGCTCTGCGAACTGAAGGGCGCCATCGGACACTGTTCGAATTTTACAGAGAACTGCTCCGCCTGCGCCGGCAACTGCCAGCGTTATCGGTTCTGAGCAAAGAAAATCTGGAAGCCGGCAGCTTTGAGCGCGAAAACATTCTCTGGCTGCGCCGCTGGAGTGAGGAGGAGCAAGCGTACTTGGTATTCAATTTCAGTCCGCTGCAAGCATCGGCAGGAATTTCTTTCTCTGACGGCCCGTGGCGCAAGGAATTGGACTCGGCGGAAAAGCGCTGGGAGGGCCCCGGGGGCTCGGTTCCTGAAAATTTCACCGGCGGCAGCGAAATCGAGCTTTCTCTTCGCCCGCATGCCGCGGTATTGTTCTCCCAAGCCGACACTCGACAGGGATAGAGGATTGAGGATAGAGGATGAATAGAGATAGCCGAAGAATCTCGGTTTGTAAGTCGCTGATTCGATGAGAGTCTTCACTTCGAACGACATTGCGGGTTTTTTTGCCATCGCGACACAGCCTCCGACGAGGGAGATTAAGGCGAGGAGACAAGACGCGAATAGAGGATAGAAAAGCGTAGGGGCAACGCCCGTGCTTGCCGGGACCTTACAATCGGAAATCCGACAATCAGAAATCCAAAATCGAAAATCAGTTCATGGATCGTTACGTCTGCATTCACGGTCACTTTTATCAGCCGCCGCGCGAAAACCCGTGGCTCGAATCGATCGAGTTGCAGGATTCCGCCTATCCCTATCACGACTGGAACGAGCGCATTACCGCCGAGTGTTACGCGCCCAACGCCATGGCGCGGATTCTGAACAGCGAGAACTGTATCCTCAAGATGATCAACAACTATTCCAAAATCAGCTTCAATTTCGGTCCGACGCTGCTGTCCTGGATGGAAGCCAACGCGCCGGACACGTACCGCGCGATCTTGGAGGCGGATAAAGAAAGTCAGAACAGATTTTCGGGACACGGCTCCGCCCTGGCGCAAGCGTACAACCACATGATTATGCCTTTGGCCAACCGTCGCGACAAAATCTCGCAGGTTTATTGGGGCGTGCGGGATTTCGAGCGCCGCTTTCAACGCAAGCCTGAAGGCATGTGGCTGCCGGAGACGGCCGTCGATTCGGAAACCCTGGAGATCATGGCGGAGCATCGAATCAGCTTTACGATTCTGGCGCCGCACCAGGCCAAGCGGGTGCGCCGCATCGGCGGGCGCGCCTGGCGCGATATTAGCAGCGGTCAAATCGACCCGACGATGCCTTATCTTCTGCGTTTAGCTTCTGGCCGCAGCATCACGATCTTCTTCTATGACGGGCCGATTTCGCGCGCCGTCGCTTTCGAGGGTTTGCTCTCAAAAGGGGAAAACTTTGCCCACCGGCTCCTCAGCGCCTTCCGAGAAGAACGCGACTGGTACGAGCTGGTTCATATCGCCACGGACGGCGAAAGCTACGGCCATCACCATCGCTTTGGGGAAATGGCTCTCGCCTATGCGCTCAACTACATCGAATCCAACGGCCTGGCGCGCCTGACCAACTACGGCGAGTACCTGGAGAACCATCCTCCGACCCATCAAGTCGAGATCTTCGAGAAAACGTCCTGGAGCTGCGCTCACGGGATCGATCGCTGGTGGACCAATTGCGGTTGCAATTCCGGCGCCCATCCCGCATGGAGCCAGGCCTGGCGCACGCCGCTGCGCAACGCGCTCGACTGGCTGCGCGACACGTTGGCCCCGCTCTTTGAAAATCAGGCGAAAACGTTTCTGCGGGACCCCTGGGCTGCGCGCAACGATTACATCGACTTCGTGCTCGACCGCGCGCCGGACAGCATCGAGTCGTTTTTACAACGCCACGCGAGCCGGAGCCTGCCGGCGGCGGACAGGATCACGGTTCTCAAATTGCTGGAGCTGCAGCGTCATGCCATGC
>JBOHVR010000056.1:0-5625 GCA_050735755.1 Binatia bacterium | reverse complement strand
GATCATAACCCGGAGCGATGTCCGTGGTCAGAGGACCCAGCGTGTAGAAGGGCGCCTCGTGGCACAGCTCGAGCTGTTTGGTCATGTTTTCCCAAATGAGCTGCATGGGCACGTGGCCGGGCCCCTCGATCATCACCTGAACGTCGTGCTTCCAAGCAATATTCGTCAGCTCGCCGAGGGTTTGCAACTCGCCGAACTGGGCCTCGTCGTTGGCATCGGCGATCGAACCGGGCCGCAAGCCGTCGCCGAGCGAAAAACTCACGTCGTAGGCCTTCATGATTTCGCAGATCTCTTCAAAATGGGTGTAGAGGAAGTTCTCTTGATGATGGGCGAGACACCATTTCGCCAGGATCGAGCCGCCGCGCGACACAATGCCGGTCACGCGCTTCGCCGTCAGCGGGACATAGCGCAGAAGAACGCCCGCGTGGATGGTAAAGTAGTCGACCCCTTGCTCGGCTTGCTCGATCAGGGTGTCGCGGTAAATCTCCCAGGTAAGCTCTTCCGCCTTGCCTGCCACTTTTTCCAACGCCTGGTAGATGGGAACGGTTCCGATCGGCACCGGCGAATTGCGCAGGATCCATTCGCGCGTCTCATGGATATGATCGCCGGTCGATAGGTCCATCACGGTATCGGAGCCCCAGCGCGCAGCCCAAATCATCTTTTCCACTTCCTCTTCGATGGAAGAGGCAACGGCGGAGTTGCCGATGTTGGCGTTGACTTTAACGAGAAAGTTGCGCCCGATAATCATCGGCTCGCTTTCCGGGTGATTGATATTGGCCGGGATAATGGCCCGCCCGCGCGCGATTTCGTCGCGGACAAACTCGGGCGTGACCTCGCCAGGCATCACTGCGCCGAAGCTCTGACCGGGAAGAATTCTCACTGCGCGGCCGTTTTGCTCGCGCGCGATTTCGCGCCCCAGGTTTTCGCGAATCGCGATATACTCCATTTCGGGAGTGATCATGCCCTTTCTGGCATAATGCATTTGCGTGACATTGCGCCCGGCTTTGGCGCGCAGGCTCCGGCGCCGCGACCCTTCCGGAAACTTTCCATTCCCGGACGGCTGCGCCCCGTTTTCACGGCCTGGCGCCGGCTCGACGTCGCCCCGCGCTTGAATCCAGCCCAGCCGGAGCGGCGCCAGTCCTTTGTGGACATCAAGTTCGGCCGCCGGATCGGTGTAAGGACCCGAAGTGTCGTAGACCACAATTCGACCGTTCTCTGAAGACGGACTTCGTTGCGTTTCGGAGACGGAGACTTCCCGCATCGCCACGCGCATCTCCGGGTAGCGCTTGCCCTGTACATAGATTTTTGCCGAGGCGGGAAACGGATCTCTTGTGATGACACTGTTCGACGCGCCGTTAACTTTTCCGTTTGTCTGCGACATAACTTCGCCTCCCTTGGATCTGAGCGCCTAAAACCGGCGCATCTGGCGATGTGAAGAACGGCTATACATGCCGGTACCGATGGACGTATTCTTCGTAAAGCCCTTCCCGGCCGACTTCGTCCAATCGGCGCGACCGCTGGACCAGAGTCTCTTTATCCTCAACAAAGTCTCGGCGCGAGGAGCCTAGACTTCCGGGATGCACGCCGGTGTCCATACGGATCGCGTCGCAGGGACAGGCCTCGACGCAAAAACCGCAATAGATACAGCGCAAGGTATCAATCTCGTAACGTTGGGGGAACTTTTCCAACGGATTGTCCGGGTACTCGCCGGCCTCGATATAGATGCACTCCGCGGGGCACGCGGTGGCGCACAAAAAGCAGGCGGTGCATTTGACCGCTCCGTTTTCATGCAAGGTCAACCGGTGGCGCCCGCGAAAAGTCTCCGGATAAGGAATGCGCTCCTCCGGGTATTGCACAGTGATCGCAGCCTGCAGGCGCTTAGCCAATCCGAGCGAGTGCAGGGTATGAACAATGAGATTGCGCCAAAAACGGTATCCGGTTAAAGCTAGGCCGCGAAAGATCTCCGGGAAGTACAACTTCTCCCAGAGACCCATGGTCTCAATTCGTTGCATCGGTTGACTTTAGTTCCCCATCGCATGCAATGCCAATGACTGTTTTACTAATTTTTCTCTCTCTACTCGTTTAATGGGATTCCCTACCCTTGTCAAGGCGCGCTCGGCGCGGCGCGAGGCTTCAGCTCCGTTTAGCTATTCAACATCGTACTGCAGCAGCGAAAATATTTTGTCGGGCTTGAATTTTTCCCGTCCCTTGAGAAAAGCGAGCTCAATCACGAACGCTCCTTCGACCACTTCGGCGCCGAGCTTCGCTGCCAGCGCCGCCGTGGCGGCCGCCGTACCGCCGGTGGCAATGAGATCATCCACGATCAGCACCCGCGCGCCGGCGGCAATGGCGTCACGATGAACTTCTAACGTGTCCGTTCCATACTCCAGCTCATAAGTGGCGCTGTGGGTCTTATAGGGAAGTTTCCCCGGTTTGCGGACAATCGAGAAGCCGATGCCGAGCGCATAAGCGAGGGCGGCGCCGATAATAAATCCGCGCGATTCGATTCCCAGAACCACATCCACGCTCTGCGACCGATAGCGCTCCGCAAACAGGTCGATGGTCCGTTTGAAAAGGCGGCCGTTAGCGAGCAGCGGGGTGATATCTTTAAAGACGATACCGGGCTTAGGAAAGTTAGGGATATCTCGAATGGCGTCGCGAATCTCTCGAATGTCTTTTTCCATAGTCCTCCGGCTACCACAAAGCCCTGCGGGATTACAAATTGCAGATTGCCAATCTCAGATCAATTGCCGATTTGAAATCTGAGATGTGCCATCTGCCATTCCGAGCGCAGCGAGGACTAACAGGCGGCGCAGTCCATCTCCATTCGCCGGGGCAGGTAGTGGATGGGATCTCTGGCTTTATTATTCCGGCGAACTTCAAAATGGAGATGCGGTCCGGAAACGCGCCCGGTAGTTCCGACCTCTCCAATGACCTCGCCTTGGGCCACTTTCTGTCCCTCTCGGACCAGGTTCTTGCGATTGTGGGAATAAACGGAGGCCAATCCGTCCCCGTGCCGGATGATGATCAGGTTTCCATAGCCTCGAAGTTGATCGCTGTAAATCACCTCGCCTTCTTGAACGGCGCGAATCGGAGTTCCTTGCGGAGCCGAGATATCGATGCCATCGTGGAAACTGCCGTTACGAGGCCCGTAACCCGAAACCGTCGCTCCTCGAACCGGCCAAATAAATTCCCGCCCGAGCTTGCCATCCCCTATCGCATCGCGGCCGCTCTCAAGCAGAGTCTCAGAGGGCGTAATGACTTCCACCGGCAATCGGCGGGTCGCTCCAGGGACAAAAATTCTTTGTCCCATACGGATCCTGCCCGGGTCTTTAATTCTATTGATCGCTGCCAGCTCGGCATAGGGAACATCGTAAGCCTTACCGATTCTAAAGAGGTTTTCGCCCTTTTGGACAACATGGTAGGTTCCTGCGGAGCGCTTAGGAAACGCCGGCGGTGATTGCGGAATACATCCATTGGCATAGGACAGGACGACAAGTGAAGAGAGGAAAGCCCGGGTCAATGGGGCCAAGCGTATCTTCCAACAAGCTTGACAAAGCGGCATTCGCCTAAGTTTTCTTCCTTCAGACCCGAGGGAGTGGAACGAACGCGCTTGAGCTGCTGCGATTTCTCGTCTCCCAATGGGATTATCAAACGCCCGTCCATGGCTAATTGATCCAGGAGCGGCTGAGGGACCCAAGGAGATCCGGCGGTTACGACAATGGCGTCAAAAGGGGCATGTTCAGGCCAACCGATGGTTCCGTCTCCTACCTGAATCGCAACATTGTAGTACTCCAGTTCGTCCAGGATCGCGCGCGCGCGCGTAGCCATGCTGCGGACTCTCTCGACCGAAAACACGTTTTGCGCCATCTCGGCAAGGATGGCAGTCTGATAACCGGAACCCGTCCCAATCTCCAAAACCTTTTCGTTGCCTTTCAACTCGAGCCCTTCGCTCATGAGAGCAACCATATAAGGTTGGGAGATCGTCTGTTTTTCTCCTATCGGAAGGGAACTGTCGCCGTAAGCCCGGGTCGCCAGCGCCGGCTCGACAAAGAGGTGCCGCGGGCATTGGCGCATAGCCTTTAACACGCGTGCATCCGCAATTCCCCTTTCAACGAGCTGGGCGCGCACCATTCTGTCGCGGGCCCAGGAATAATCCTGGTGTAGAGGCGCCCGTTTCAACCTAAAATTCTCCGCCCAGGAATGCGCGAATCGGCAGGACGCAAAGGGCTGCAATCAACCTTTCGGGACTTGCACCACAAACCCATTCAACCCTTCCTTCTTCAACCGCGCGAGGAGGTTGTTTGCCAACGCCTGAGACGGGAAGCTCCCGACCCGCAGCCGCACGGATTCTCCTTCACCGATGCTGGTGATGGAAGTCGTGTAGCCTTCCCGGGATAAAACGTGGGACCATTCCTGGGCGTCGGTTTTGTGGGGAAATGAAATTTGGATGACGTACCCTTCCACCGATTTGAGGGCTAGCAGATCCTTGCCGGCCTCTTCGGGCGGCTTTTCGCCGGCGGCTTGATCGGCTTGCGTCTTGGTCTCGGGAATCCCGGGTTCAGTCTTCCCTTTTACCTCCTGCTTGGGGGCGACGGCGTCCGTCTTGGCCGGACTGTCTTTGGGGAGCTCAGGTTCCTCCCTCGGGGCTGCGGAGCCGGCAGCGCCCGGCCTGCTTACTTCCGGAGACAGATCCTTGCGCAAGGTCGCTTCCCGCGCGGGCTCGGCCTTCGGGGCCGGGTCTTTGCTCGCGGCGGGCTCGTTCACTTTGATTTCCGCCCGGGCCTGTTCCAGGGTATGGCGCGGCGATTCTTTTACCTCTTTGGCCGGCGCGCTTTCCGTCCGCGGCTTCGTCTCCACGCGCGCTTTTCCTGACCACTCTTTCGTTGTCTCTTCGCTCGGCGCCGCCATTTGCGTTGGTTCCGCCGGAATCGCCTTCGGCTGCAGCGGAGTCTGTTTGCCCGTCAATGAAGCATCTTTCGCGGGAGTCGTTGTTTGCGGTTTAACTTCCCTTGCAGGTTCCGCGTTCTCTGGCGGCGGCGCCGGCTTCTCAGCCGCCACCGCCGGCGCGGGCTCCTTCGTGGAGGCGATGCCGCTTTCCGCCGCCGCTTGAGTCTTCGGGTAATTTCCTTCACTTGAGGCGTTTGTGCTACCCGCATCCTTCGGCTCCGCCTTGACTTCCGGCCTGCGATCCTTTGACTGCGCGGGAGCCTGATCGGTTTTGGTTGGCGCCGTTGCGCCCGGAGCTTTCCCTTCCGGGCTCGTTTTTTCCGATTTATCTTTTATCGGCACTTTGGCGGGCGCGGCAATTTGCGGTTGTTCTACCGGAAGCGCTTTTGATTGGGGCACGGCCTCAGAAGTACCGCTTGCAGGAGCCGTTGGCTGCTGTTTGACCTCCCCTGTAGGCGCGGGGCTCGGTAGCGGCGCAGTTGACTTCCCGGCGCTCGCTGCCGGCACTGGCTTTTTCGCCGTGGCTATGACATTTTCCGCCGCCGGCTGGCTTGCGGGGGGGCTGGTTGTTGTGCCGGAAGCTTTCGTGCCGGCCGGATCCTGCCGCGGAGTCTTAACTTCCGCCGTTTCGTGGCCCGCTGCCTTCGCGGCAGACTGATCAGCTTTACCCCTGGT
>JBOHVR010000055.1:0-5179 GCA_050735755.1 Binatia bacterium | reverse complement strand
ACTGAGAGGTTGTGAAAAAATTGAAAAAACGTCGAATTCCGCAAATTTCGCCTCAACAAAATCAAATAGTTGCGGCTACTCATTTTTGCAGAATCCGATTAATTCACAAACTCTGAGAGGTGAGATCCGCTGGGCTGATTTGATCCAACACGGGGTTGAACTTCATGCCAGAGGGCTCCCAAAAACATCGTGGGTGAAAATCAGCCAGATTCGCACCCTTGCGGTCGAGAGGATTGGGAAGGTGATTGCCAGAGCATCTCCAGAGGAGTTGGCTCAGGTTGTTGAAGGGTTAAACGAGATTATCGGAACCTAACCAATGGCTTGAGCCGATTCCGGCTCAGCCTTCATGTTATGAGTCATATCATCACCTTTCAAGGAGTTGCCATCATGCGCACATCCTGCATAGCGTCGCGCCTTTCCGGTCTGGTTGCTCTTCTTCTGCTGATGCCCGCCGCGCATGCGCTCGACGACAACGGCGCTAAAGCCGTTATCGGCAAATTTATCGGCGCGCAGAAAATCGATGGGGCGGACGCATCTGCGGACAAGCATGTAATTGCCGACCTGAACGGCGACGGCAAACCCGACATCGTGTTGCTCTGGAATGTTATCGGGCCGACATGGGGCTACTCCAAAATGTCGATCTTTCTGGATCAGGGCAAGAACTATCGCACCCTGACCACCGACCTGCCGGGACAGGTCGAGAAGCTCACCGTCAAGGGCTCAACGATCCTGATAGACACGCTGACGCCAGGACCCAACGATCCGCGTTGCTGCCCGACGGTGAAAACGCAACAGCGGTTTCAGTGGACAGGGGGGAAGCTGGTTGTGTTGAAGTGAGTTGCGGTACCACTTATCTCGACAGGAAGTTCTGAGGGTGTCCTTGAACCGGCATAACGATAGGGTTGAGACGGGCGCTCTGAGAACTCAAGGCTTGGGGCATCATCAGCTAACCACCCGTTCGAACGGGGCGGTGTTATGACTAGGATGGCAAGCTCATCCGGCGGTGCCGCCGGCCTCAACGGGACGGTTAGGGTTTGTATGGACTGCGAGGCGCGGTGAGGTCGCCCTTAGGCGCGCCTTTTGTTCCAGTGAATATGGTTCTGAGCGTGCTCATCTTTTTATTGATTACCCCTACATTCCTGCGTTAACCCTACAGTTGCATAACAGGAAGAGAGAGGAGAAAAGGGAAGAACCCAAAGTGAGCTGTCCCAGGTTTCACAGACATTGGGGGAATTCAAAGAGACGAAGATAGCAATTCCCGGGGACAGTCTACAGCAATTGATACGGGGCTATCCCCACGGCCGCGGGTAAAGCGCGGAGATATCGGTTACCACATCTAAGAGAGCGGGCTTGCCGGCGGCGAGCGCCTGGCGCATAGCACCCTGGAATTCGCCGGGACGCTCGACCCGAATTCCCACACATCCCATCGCTTCCGCGACTTTGGCTAGATTGATTTCTTGGTACACCCACATCTCGTTCGCTCGCCCGCGCATTTTCCCGCCGTAAGCGGCGTTGAAGATTCGTTGCTCCTGGTTCAGGGAGTGATTGTTGTTGACGAGGACAACGACGTTGATGCCGAAACGAGCGGCGGTTTCCAATTCGGCCATGTGGTAGTAGAAACCGCCGTCGCCGCTGAAGCAGATCACCGGACGGTTGGGAAGCGCGCACTTCACTCCGATCGAAGCGGAGAAGGCCCAGCCGAGCGAGCCCGCGCAGCGAATGTAACCCTGAGTTGGGTGCTTGAGATCGATTAAGGTCCCGGTCCAGATTCCGGAATGGCCCGTGTCCGCGACGAGGACCGCATCCTCCGGTAAGATCTCTGTTAACTCTTTGCAGACTCTTTCCGGACGCATGGGAACCGCATCCGAGTTGAGATTGGGCTTCATCTCCTCGCGCCATTCTTGAACAAGCTGATGCACCCGGCGCAGCCATTCCTTTTCGGGGGCCGCAGTACTGACCGTTTGGATCAACCGCTGTAGAGTCACCTTCGCGTCTCCCAGCAATCCAACGCGGACCGGGTAGTTTCTGCCGATCTCGGCGCCATCGATGTCCAGCTGAATGACGGGGGTTCCCGGACGGGGTATTTTCCAGTTGTTAGTGACCTGGCTTCCGGTATGGCTGCCAATAAAGAAAACGAGGTCTGACTCGGCGACCACTCGGTTGGCGCACGCGCGTGAGTATGTCCCCATCACGCCCACTGCGAGGGGGTGGTTTGCCGGGATCGTTGCCTTTGCATGAAGCGATGTGACCACGGGAATAGAGAGTTTTTCCGCCAGAGCCACGACTTCGGCCTGAGCCTGCGACGCAGGAACCCCTCCGCCCGCGACAACGACAGGCCTTTGCGCCTGACGCAGCGCCTCCGCCGCCGCGCTGATCTGTTCTGCGGCCGCTTCGGGGCGGTAAGCAGGAAAACGCGTGAATTGTTCCTCAATAATCAGATTAAGGTCGCCCTGTTCTTCCAGGACGTTGCCGTGCCGGCCTTGCAGCCGCAAGTGGACCGGTCCTGGAGTTCCGGTGGTCGCGGTGCGGAAAGCCTGGCGTAGCAAATCCGGTAAACGCTCGACCTTTTCCACCTCCACATTGAGCTTGGTCACGGGATTGAACATGGAGAAGTCCTCGATCTCCTGATACACGTGGCGGTAGCGGGAATCGAGATCGGCGCCGCCGGTAATCGCGATAACGGGCGAATTAGCTAAAAACGCGTCGCGCAACCCCGCGGCGAGATTCGCCGCGCCGACGTTCTGAGCTAAGCAAATACCGGGCTTATGTGAGGCGCGGGCGAAGCCGTCGGCCATGTAAGCGGCTGCTTTCTCCCCATGCGTGGTTATGCGCCGGATGTTCATGTCTTCCATCTCGGCCATTGCGGGAATGATAATCGTGGGCATGAAAAATACGTGCGAAACGCCGTAGGCTTTCATGGCCTCGGCAAAGAACTTGGAGCCAGTCATAGCGGGCATGATCAATACCTCCGAGGATTTTTCTCTCTTCGCGAATGGTTGGGAAAGCGCCACCATACGATTCAATCCGCGTCGCCGTCAAGAAGTCGATTCGAGATTAGCGCCGACATCGCTTTAAGATCGGAATCGCGTCGATTTTCTCCGCCGGAAGCAGATTCCAGTAAATTCCTTTGGGCTTGCGGTACCGCGGCTTAACGAAGATGATCTCCGCCGGCGTCACAATGGCATTTAGGGGAATGTCGTGATCGGTCATGGGTATGTCTGTGCGAACAAGCTGCAACGGATGGACCGAGGTTACAATGGGAGTTTGGTCACTCGTTTTTCCATCTTCTCTTAAGAGCGCGTACTCCAGATCCGAATATCCTCCGCCTTTGCCAACGCGCGCGCCGCTACGGTTGACCGCAACCGAACCGCAAACAATGAGATCAATCTCTTTGACCTCGTCGAGACGGACAAGCCGTCCGTGCTCAGAGGCTCCCGCGATAGTAGAAGCGCGGAAAGGAGAAACAGTCAGTTTTTTGGGATCCAGCTCGATGAAAGGTTTGAGGGAGCGAAGTCTCGGAACCGCCATGTAGACTATTTTCCCTTCTTCCAGTGCCCGCTGCCGGATCGCTCTCTGAGGCGAATCGGGATTGGCCTTGATCATCTTTGCCCTTTGCCAAAGCGGGGACTGGGCGAGAAGTAAAGCGCATTTCTCAGCACCGACGAAATTGGGGATTCTTCCCTTGGCGCCCGGGAAGCGGGCCACTTTCTCTTTTTCCAACCTCTCCCAGACTGCAGCGCGGATCGTGTCCTTTGTCTTCATTGCGAATGGAGCTTTACCGCCCTCTTCGATGGTTGTCGATCGAAGAGAATAGAGTAAACTCGGAGACGATGGAAGCTTCTGATTCCAACGCCGCACATGCTCTGACGGCGAAAGTCAAAGAAGAGGCCCAGCGGTTGGGCTTCACTCTCGTGGGGATGTCACCCGCGAAAGCACCGCCACACGAGCAATCCTTTGCCGCGTGGCTGCGGAAAGGTCTGGGAGGGGAAATGGGCTATCTGCAGCGAACCGCCGCGCTGCGACGCGACCCGCAGAAGCTTGTCCCGTGGGCGGTGTCCGTCATCTCCGTCGGAATGAACTACTACAAATCGCTTCCTAGACCCACGCACGAAAGCGAAACACGAGGCTGGATTTCGCGCTATGCCTGGGGCGATGATTATCACGACATCCTTCGAGCTAAGCTCGACCAACTTTTGGCCCGTATCCGCGACATAGTGTCGGAGCCGATTGAAGGAAGGGCATTTGTTGATTCAGGACCTGTTTTGGAGAGAGATCTCGCGGCGGTTACGGGAATGGGCTGGATCGGCAAGAACACGCATTTGATCTCGCCGCAGCATGGCTCATGGTTCTTTCTCGGAGAGCTTTTTCTCAGCATTGAACTTGCTTATGATCGGCCGATCGCGGACCGGTGCGGGCGCTGCGATCTGTGCCTCAAAGCATGCCCGACCGGAGCGTTCATTGGCCCTTACGTTCTCGATGCTCGCCGCTGCATATCTTATTTGACGATCGAGCTGAAGGGCGCGATCCCGCGTCATCTCCGCCCTTTGATCGGCAACCACATCTTTGGCTGCGATATCTGCCAGGAGGTTTGTCCATACAATGTTAAGGCGAGTCCAAGCTCGGAGAGCGCCTTTTTGCCGCGCGAGGGGCTATACGCGCCCCAACTCATTGCGCTTCTTTCCCTGACGGAGGAAGAGTTCAGTCGCCGCTTTAAGGGTAGTCCCATTTTGCGGGCCAAGCGCCGCGGTTTCTTACGTAACGTGGCGGTGGCTCTGGGCAACCTTAAAAATCACGAAGCTGTTCCCGAACTGGCAAAAGCGCTACGCGATGAGGATGCGCTTGTGAGAAGGCACGTCGCCTGGGCCTTAGGTCGAATCGGCTCGGCGGAGTCTTTGGATGCATTGCAAAAACGCCTCGAGGTCGAGTCGGACCTGGAGGTGCGAGATGAGATCCATGCCGCGTTGAAAGACGAGGCGCGCTGATTAGTCGGAGGAGAATGCGGAGTTAAGCGATGGAGGGATTCGGGTAACTTGGCCGCTCTCGTTGACACAGGCATGCGTCGTTTCTCCTTCGGCGAGAAGCTCGCGGGCCTCGCCGCGGTAGACTTTATAACCGAAAACCAATGAAGCGCGCCCCAGAGATAACAGAACCGTTTCAATGATCACCTCATCATCATAAC
>JBOHVR010000054.1:0-3222 GCA_050735755.1 Binatia bacterium | reverse complement strand
GCTCTTAAGAGAGCATTAAGGCGCCGGAGAGTACAGCCGTTCGCGGAATCATTTGCGCCGCATGAATTTCGGAAGCAGCATCGCGCAGACGACCCCAACAAATCCTGCGCCAAAAAACGACAGGCTCACCGATGTAAGCTCGGCAATGGTTCCAAAGCCTAGCTGGCCGATCACTGAGCCAAAGCGCATCGAAGTAGTGCGAATACCGAAAGCCAAACCGCGTTCCTGCGCCGCGACTGTGTCGGCGGTCTGGACGGCGGTAACGACGCCGAGAAAGCCGTTGCTGATTCCAAACAGAGCCATGAGCGCCGCGAGGGGCACATAACCCCAGGTTGCTCCCGGCATGAGAATCAGCGGCAAGGCGTTCAGGAGAACACAGATGGGCAAGGCCTTTTCCATCGGCCATAGCTTGATCGTCCAGCGAACGGCGGAACGGCCGAGCAAGGAAGCAACGGTGGTGACAAAAAAAAGCGAGCCGATCTCCGTGGCTGAGAACGCGTTGTAAAGCAGCACGGGCAGAAAGGCTCTAAGAAAGCTCCGCAGCAGCGCAAACGAACTCGAGCCCATGAGCACAGACTGTACGCCGCGATGAGTTAGCAGACCACGAAAACCCCGTAGCGGGGTCGGTTTTTCTTCGGCGCGGCCGCTCTCGGAAATCGCCGGGAGATACCAAAGAGCGAGCAGGGTGATGATGCAGATCAGCGCGGTATAGGCGAAGGCGGCTTTAAAGCTCGCAAGATCAACCAGGGCGCCCGCGACGACAGGGCCCGCCAGCTCCCCCACGCTGGAGAAAAAAGCGAAGTCGCTGATTCCTTTCGCCCGCCGTATTCCTTGGGATAAGCCCGAAACGTAACTGTGAAAGCTGAGAATGGCGACGGTCCCAAAGACACCGATAAGAAAGGTGGGAAGAACTAGTGTCAAAGGGGCAGAGATCACCAAATAGATGAGCATGGATAGAGTCTTACAGACCGTCGCGTAGGTTAAGGCTTTCTTGGGACCGAGACGGTCGATGGTCTTGCCGGCGGGCAGCGCAATGATCATTCCGGCGACGCTCGAAGCGGAAGCGATAACCCCCACCACAACAGGTGATGCTCCCAGCCCAAGGGCGTAAAGGGGAGTGAGGAAATGCGCCATTGAGACTGCGAGCTGGTTGGCAAAGCCGCTGATGTTGGCAAGCCACGCTGCGCGTTGCATAAGAATCTGGTTGAATCAGAAAATAAAAAACCAGACGGATAAAGAGACACGTGAAAGATAAGAAGTAAAAACTAAATCGCCCGAGAAGGCAATGGGCAACGGGAATGAAAAGAAGAAAATTAAAAAGACGCTCGCTTCCTCCGCTTAGCTGCGGATGACGGCGTAGATATGGCCACAACTATCGCAGAATACAACGATGAACGGCGAGTTTATGAAAACCTTTCCGTTCGATGGCGTGCCGCCGCCATTCCTGGCGCTGATACGGTCCATTCCCGTGATCGAGCATCCCGGGCATCGTGGCTCTCCGTTAGTGTTTTGGTGAGATCGGCGCCCATTATCAGTGCCGGGCTCCGCTTCGCTGGATTGCTTCCTTAGATTGGATAAATACTGGTAAGCTTGGGAAATCAGCCTGAATTGTTTCTCAGCTTCGGCATTTCCGGGATGCCGGTCAGGATGGTAGAGGAACGCTAGCTTACGATAAGCTTTCTTGATGTCGTCGTCAGTAGTGTTTCGATCGACTCCCAACAGCTCGTAATAGATACTATCGTTGGACAATGTATACCCCTCACACGTGATCTCGGCGCGGCCTGCCGCCACGCTTCTGTCTGGCTACCTGAAACAGTTTCTTGCGCTTGGACTGTGAGAAAAAGCAATAACCGTACCAATAGATTTGCTACTTTAGATGCTGCTCAAGGTAGTGTTTTCAAAGGCTAATCCTGGCTTTGGCCTTCAAGATCACATTCGTATTGACCTAGGCGTCATGACACTTATGTCATGGAAAAGATCAGAAGAAGTCGCTTCTACGAATCCAAAGCGGGTAACAGCTTGGGAAAATAGAAAACTGCCGGGCCTGCTCCAGCCACGAAAAATGAATAGCACTGAGGATGCACGATTAGAATTAGAAGGAGGATGCTTGCGACTTAGGTCAGCGCGCTATTCGGGTCCAGCACGCGAAAATAAACCACGGCCGCGATCTTCACTGACACGTTATCGCGAGTGATGATGTCTTGAGGAGGAACGTTCATCGTCAGCGTGCCAGGCCAACCCGGACCAAACGGGATGACAAAGCTGAGTCCGGGTCCGCGAAACGGGACGAGTCGCCCCAAACGAAAGACCACGCCTCTTTCGTATTCCCTAAAGATTTTAAGACTGACCAGAGCAGCTGCCGGAACGATAGTTATAAAAATAGCAATTGAGCCTACCACACCTCGCGCTCCTCGTAATTTTCGCGACTTCCATTCGGTTACTTTGATTCGCAAACTGAAGGGGAGCTCTAGGCTTTACACTCCCCACTATGGAGTTTGTCGCTAAATCTTAAGCGGTTGGGAAATACAAGCTCTCCTTCCGAGTGTTCAGTGATAAGCAACTGAGCTGAAGGTCAATCAATCATGACGAGGATGAATATTGAAACCCCAGAGAATCGAGACGCTCAGTCGCTTAACTAATATTGCTTAACCAGCCTGCGTTTTAAATAATTTTACCACAGCTACTTGACCAATTTAGTTAATTATCCTACGCTTCAGGTAGCGCGCTCTAACAGCACAGGCCTTTCCGGTTCGGAGAGGAAAAAACACCCCTCTCCTAGTCGTCACCGTGAAAACAGGAGAGTGTTATGAACGCATTATTGCGGGTTCTAGTGATGGGAGGTTTGGTCGGCTGACGGGAAAGACCATTGGGGGTCCCCGCTAAGAGGTGGGCGTCCGAAAAGCAAACTGACCGGGTTTTTCTCAAACGCCAACGTTTTGTCGTCCGGCCCGATCAAACCCTACAGACATGATTGCCGCTGTCGTTGCGGTGGGAATCGAAAGGGACGATGATTATGATTCAGCAATCTCCTCAGGCAGACCAATTCAAACAACAATTACGGGATTCGCTGCAGCGCGAGACCTTCAATTTTGGCGGCGTCAAGGTCGCGAAACACGCGAACGTCTACACGTGTGGTGATCAAGACGGACTGGTCTATTTTATCGAGATCGGCCAGATCAAACTGCTGATGCTCTCCTCGGAAGGTAAAGAGTGCCTCTTAGC
>JBOHVR010000053.1:0-4288 GCA_050735755.1 Binatia bacterium | reverse complement strand
GAGTAGCGGCGCGGCGCTGAGTTGATATGACGGGCAAGAAAGGTCGCCAGCGCGACGCCCGACAGATTATCGTTGGCGAGCGACGGATGGCAAACGTGACAAGAGACGAGAATTTCATCGCTCGTTTCGCCTTTGATAAAACATTCGCCATAAGTCAATGAGCCATCCTCCAAGGAAGAGTCGATCGACACTTCATACTCGCCATTCCGCAGTTGCAGAAATTGGCGATGGCTCATGCAAAAGCCCCAATTTTCACGGTAATAGGAGGTCCGGTAAGGGATCCACTCGGGGTGCTCGGGGATCGTGAACAGGTGTTTTTGCAATTCCTCGAGCGCGACTCGGGCTCGGACGGGAACACTGTAGCTGACGACGTGCAGATTCGACTCTCTAAAATCGACGATCTTTTTGCCGTCCGGGTCTTTCAGATACGCGTCCCTGATGTTCCATTCCTTGGGCACGGTCCAATCGAACACCTCCGTGCCGCTGGGAACCTCATGGATGTCAAGACCGATATATTCCTGCAGCGCCTGCAGAGTCTGGCGCACGCCGTTCCCCGTGATGCTCCGGCAAATCGGATAGAGCTGGGTCATCAGGCGGTAGATCGCCGGGCCGGTGTCTTTCAGCTCTACCGGCTCATTGGAGGCGGAGCCCCGGGCGGAAATCTTCTGTTGCGCGCCAGCGGATGCCATTATTGAACCACGCGAACTTCGGGGACCGGCAGGATGAATTTTCCTCCCCGTCTCCGGTACTCCGCCTGCTGCTCCAAAATTTCGTCGACGAAGTTCCACGCCAGGAGCAAGAGATAGTCCGGCTGCTGACTCGCCAGGCGGTCGGGAGCGACCACCGGAATGTGCGTGCCGGGAGTGTAAAGCCCTTGCTTCAACGGACTTCGGTCGACGATGTACGGCAGCAGTTGCGGGCCGATTTCCAGAAACCCGAGCAAGGTATTGCCTTTGGCAGGGGCGCCGTATCCGGCAACGCGTTGACCCCTGGCGGCGAGCTCGCTCAGGGTGTGATGCAGATCCTTCTTGATTCTGAGCGCCTTGCTCGCGAACCGGAGATAGGTCTCGAAGCGATCGAGCCCCGCGGCCCGCTCTTCTTCGAGTACCCTGGCGACGCCGGGGCGAACCTGACCTTCGCCCTGCCGCCGCGCATGAACGCGGAGCTGCCCGTGGTGCAAGGGAAGGCGTTCCGCGTCGACCACGGCCATGCCGTGGGCTTCAAACAGGCGCTTCATGGGGCCCAGAGCCCAATAAGAAATGTGCTCGTGGTAGATCGTGTCGAAGGCGACCTGCTCGATGAGATCGAGGAGGTAGTGCGCTTCGATAACAAACACCCCGCCCGGTTGCAGCGCGGTTTTGATCCCGGCAATGAAATCGGCCAAGTCCTGGATGTGCGGAAATGTGTTCGTAGCCGTAATCAAAGAGGCGTTGCCCCACCGGGAGACGACGTCTCGCGCTGTCGCGGCCGTGAAAAGCGCCGTATAGCGCTCGATCCCGCTGCGCGCGGTCAACTCCGCTAAGTTTTGCGCCGGATCGACGCCGAGAGTTCTCACGCCATGCCGCTTGAATCCCTGGAGCAACGTCCCGTCATTGCATCCGATATCGATCACAAGATCATTCGCGCCAAGCTGATAGCGCCGCACCATCTCGTCGCTCAAGTCCCAGAGATGCGTCTTCAACGTATCGGACGCGGAGGAAATGTAGAGATAATTGTCGAACATCGCATGCGGTGGGACCGACTCCATCAATTGCACGTGACCGCAAGCCCGGCAAAAACCGACCCGCAACGGATACTTCGGCTCTTGCGCGCCAAGCTCGCTTTCGCGCAGGAACTGATTTGCCAGAGCGGTTTCCCCGAGGTCAAGAAACTGATCCACGGCGGCCAACCCGCACAAAAGGCACGGAGTTGTTGTTTTATAATCATTCTGAGCTAAAGTCACCGGTCCTCCTACGGCACAAAAGGCGAACATAGCTGCGAGCCATGCACCTCGTGCGCGACCGGAACTTCCGTCAAGCCACCTAACGCCGCGCGCACCGCCGGGTGCCGCTCGGCCTTGGCGATGAAGAGGAGGAATCCCCCCCCGCCGGCGCCGCAGAGCTTGCCCCCTGCCGCGCCCGCTTCCATGGCTCGACGATACCAATCGTCGATTTGGCCGGTGGTGATTTTGCTGGAGAGTTGGCGCTTCAGTTGCCAGCTCTCATCGAGAATTCGGCCGAACTTCTCGACATCGAAGCTCCCGTTGTTGGAGAGTTCTTGGAGCTGAACCGCATGCGCCCGCATCTTTGAAAGCGAATCCATTTTTGCCGGCGTGTTCGCTTTCTGTTCCGCCAAAACGGAGCTGCTGTCGCGCTGATGCCCGGTCCAAAACATGAGAATGCAATCGAACAGAGCCTTGAGCCCGCCGTTGTTCAAACGCTGCGGCTCGACCGTCACGGCGCCGCCGGCCTTGAAAGAAAAGAAGTTCAATCCGCCGAACGCGGCCGCGTACTGGTCCTGTTTGCCGATCGGTTGTTTAAGCACGTCGATTTCAATATGGGACGCCTCCTCCGCGAGCTGCCCCGCGGAGACGCGTTCGCCCCGGAACGCGTGCAGGGCATTCAATAAGCCCACGGCAAAGCTGCTCGATCCGCCCAAACCGGTCGAGGCCGGCAAATCGGCCACTGTGCTGATGTAGAGGGGCGGCTCCACCTCGAGAAAACGCAGGCACTCGCGCGCAATGTCATTTTCAATCTCTTCAATTCGGTTTACCTGCTCGCTCTTGGAATAGTTCAGACGAATCGATTCGTTAAACACGCGGCCGTGCCGTTTGATCATCACGTAGATGAATTTATCGATCGCTGTGCTTAAAACGGCGCCGGTCTCGCGCTCGTAGAATTCCGCCAGATCGGTGCCGCCGCCGGCAAAACTAACCCGCAGCGGGGTCCGGGTCATAATGACTCCCGGATCGCCATTCTTGAGATGATTAACCATGCTTCAAAGCCCAATCGTAAGGAATTTCCGCGGTAAACGGATCGATCCGTATCATTTCGTCGGGATCGTGAGGTTCGGTGGCGCAGTTCGCCAGGATGACCATCTTATCGCCGAACGTCTTATAGCCGTTCGCAATCCCGGGGGGGATCTGGACCAAGCAGTAGTTGTCGTCGCCGAAAAAGACCTCCTGGAGTTGGCCGCGCGACGGCGAATTTTCCCGCAGATCGTACATGACCAGTTTGGCGCGGCCGGAAATCACCGCGTTGTTGATCGTCATGGACTTGTGCACATGCCAGGCTTTGACGACGCCCGGCCAGGCGCAGGAAAAATAGATCTCTCCGAACCGGATGAAATGCGGGTCAGTCGCCTTCATCAGGTGCATGATTTTCCCCCGCTCATCGATGATCTGTTTGAGGGGAATAATCTTGACGCCGTCAATCATAAGCGCTCTCCTGCGCTCGCATAGGTCGCGTTCGCGGCCGGATCCCGCCAGCGCAACGCCCCATCCAAGCGGCCCGTGTTGAGCAAGTAACGCAGCCACTCCAGCCGCGTGAACCGCTTATCGGTGAACTCCTCCCGGGTCAGGCCGATGGATTGGAAAGCCCGGGAAAGCTCTTGGGCGCCTTGCTCCGCCGTCCATTGAAATCTAAAGTCCGGAAACGCGCGCGCGAACTTGCTGAAATCGGCTTTGTAGGTGCGTTGGTCCGCTCCAGCTTGGGCTTTAATTTCGAGCGTGCAGCCCGGAACTGCGCGCGCAGCGATCTCCGCGAGCTCAAGGATCTGGTGATTCAATTCGTTTGCCCCGGTGTTAAAGGCCTGGTTGCGGACCTTTTCGATGGGAGCCTCCACGACCGCCATAAACGCGCGGGCGACGTCTTGAACGTGAACCACCGGCCGCCAGGGCTTTCCGTCACTGTGCACGATCACTTTGCCTGTGGTAATCGCGGTGCCGACCAAATCGTTTAAAACCGTATCGAAACGCATTCGCGGTGAGAGACCATAGATGGTGCCGTTGCGCAAAAAAGTCGGCGCAAAACCGGCGCCGGCCAGCGCGGAGATCGCCCGCTCCGCCAAGACTTTGGAACGGGCATACTCCGTCCTGGGATCGAGCGGCGAGTCCTCGTTGACCACCTGGGCTTCGGACATGCCGTACATGATGCACGACGACGAGAAGAGAAAACGCTCGACCCCGGCGGCTTTCGCCAGCTCAGCCAATCGCAGGCTCGCTTCATAATTGATCTGCCGCGTCCAACCGCCGTCGAGATTGCCGATCGGATCGTTGCTCAGCGCGGCAAGATGAATCACTCCATGGAAG
>JBOHVR010000052.1:0-1658 GCA_050735755.1 Binatia bacterium | reverse complement strand
GATATCTTGGTTCAGCTGCCTGGAATTCAGGATCCGGAAAGGGCCAAAGAAATTATCGGCAAGACGGCGCTGCTCGAGTTCAAGCTTGTCGACGAAACGCATAATGTCGATGACGCCCTGCGCGGCAGTCCTCCGCCGGGAACGGAAATTTTATATGGCTATGCCGTGCGCGGCGACGGGAGGCTGGGAGCGGACAAGGTTCCCTATCTCTTGGAAGCGCGGACTTTGATGACCGGCGACTATATCGCGGACGCGCGCGTGCGTCCCGGCTCCGGACTCGACGGGCCGTACGTTGAGCTGATTTTGAACCCCAGCGGGGCGCGGCTGTTTGAAAGAATCACGGGCGAGAACGTCAAGCGCCGCTTGGCCATCGTTCTCGACAATCGCGTCTATTCGGCTCCCGTGATCCAGGAGCGAATCGGCGGCGGTCGAGCTTCCATTACGGGGACCTTTGATATTAAGGAGGCGCGCGATCTGGCGATTGTTCTCCGCGTCGGAGCGCTCCCCGCGCCGGTCGAGATCATTGAAGAACGCACAGTGGGTCCCTCATTGGGGCGCGACTCGATCCGGCAGGGATTGCTGTCGTTTGTCGTGGGCGGCTCATTGGTGGTTATTTTCATGATCGCCTACTACAAAGGGGCCGGGTTGGTTGCGGACGTCGCGCTCCTTTTTAACATTCTTTTCTTGATGGCAATATTGGCCGGTTTCAAGGCGGTTTTGACTCTGCCGGGAATCGCGGGCATGGTCCTCACCATGGGGATGGCGGTCGATGCCAACGTTCTCATCCATGAACGCATCCGCGAAGAGCTAAGAAACGGCAAATCGGCGCGCGCGGCCATCGAGGCCGGCTACGAGCGCGCTCTTCCCGCGATTCTGGATTCCAACATCACCACGTTTCTCTCGGGGGTGATTCTCTTCCAGTTTGGCACCGGTCCGGTGCGAGGGTTTGCCGTCGCCTTGTGCGTGGGAATTCTGACGACCGTTGTCACTGCCGTCTATGTCACGCGGATCTACTATGATTATCGCATGTCGGGGAAAGCGTTGGCCCGCATCAGCATTTGAGGCGCTATGGATATCATCAAGCCCGGGACCAAGATTCCTTTTACTCGGTATCGCTACGTTGCCGCTATTGTCTCGACGGTTATCAATCTTGCGGTGCTGATTTACCTATTTGCGTATGGAGCCAATTTAGGAGTTGACTTTTCCGGCGGCACCATGGTGCACGTCAGATTTCAACAAGATGTCTCCATTCCGCAGATCCGCCAGGCGCTCGCTACGGTAGGGTTAGGTGACAGCGTGATTCAGGATTTCGGCGAAGAGGGAGCCCATGAATTTCTCGTGCGCCTGGAGCAGGAGTCGGCCGAATTGGGAGCCCTGAGCGAGCAGATTCGCAGCGCGCTCACGAACCAGTTCGGCGGCGGACAGTTCGAGATCCGCCGCATCGAGGCGGTCGGACCCAAGGTAGGGAAGGATCTGCGCCAGCGCGGCACGCTCTCCGTGATCGTCTCCACCGTCATGATGGGTCTGTACATTTGGGTTCGCTTTGGCACGAGTTTTGGGGCCCGCTTGGGACTTCTCTTCAGCCTGGGCGCGGTGATTGCGCTCGTGCATGATGTGTTGGTTTCCGTGGGCGCGCTGCTGTTGGCCCAGTATGAATT
>JBOHVR010000051.1:0-2044 GCA_050735755.1 Binatia bacterium | reverse complement strand
AAGCACGGCGGCGCGGTGATCCTCATTACGATGGGGATCAGCGACGTGACCATCGGCATTCGCAGTGCCCTGGCCATGGGAGCGACCTCCGCCGTTCATATCCTCGATGACACCGTCGCGGGCTCGGATACTCTCGGAACTGCCAAGCTACTCGCCGCCGCCATTAAAAAACAGGAATTTGACCTGGTGCTTTGCGCGACGGAGAGCAGCGATAGTTATTCGGGTATCGTCCCGGGACAGATCGCCCATTTCCTCGGGATTCCCCCGGTCACCTTTGCCAAAGAGATCACGGTTGACGGCACCAAGCTTACCATCAAGCGGCAGAGTGAGAGCGGGTACGATATTGTCGAGGCTAGCTTGCCGGCGCTCGTAACCACGACGAGCGGCATCAACGAGCCGCGCTATCCGCAGCTCAAAGGCATCATGGCCGCGAAGAAAAAGGAAATCAACGCTTACACGGCGGCGGATTTAGGTCTGGCCGCTGACCAGGTGGGCGAGAAGGGCGCGCGAGAAAGAGTCTTGAACATCGGCAGACCGCCGAAGCGGCAGGCAGGCAAAGTCGTTACCGACGAAGGGGAAGGCGGCAAGCAGATCGCGAACTTTCTTGCTGAAATCAAGGTGATCTAAGTGGCAGATGTAATTTGGGTATACGCGGAACTCGGAGACGACAAGATTACTCCGACCACCCTCGAAATGCTGAGTAAGGCGGCGGACATGGGCAAAGCGGAAGCCCTGCTCCTTGGCCCGGCTCCCGATGACGCCACGCAAACCCTCGCCAAACACGGCGCCAGTAAAATCTACCGATCCGTGGATCCCGTCTACCGCGATTACCTCACGTTACCGGCCGCCGAGACCGTGGCCGGGCTGATCCAGAAGCATAATCCGGCGGTGATGCTCTTTGCTTCGAGTTACAGTGGACGAGACCTGGCCGCCGCCTTGAGCGCGAAGCTCGATTGCGGCGCCATTACCGACGTGGGCGATTTTCAGTTGAAAGACGGGAGCGTGGAAGCCGCGATTCCAGCTCTGGGCGCGAGCTATCAAAACACCAGCACCCTGGTCAGCACGGGAACCAAGCTCCTCCTGGTTCGCCCCAAATCCTTCGAGCCCAAAGTCAACGAGCAAGCCCTCTCGGTGGAGGAGGTGCCCGCAGCTTCGGACGAAGCGCTGCGCAAAGTTCACATGAAAGAGCAGGTGACGGTGAAGCGGGAGGGGCCGCAACTTGAAGGCGCGAAGGTCATCATTTCAGGCGGTCGCGGACTCAAGGGCGAAGAAAACTTTGCCATGCTGAAAGAGCTGGCTGATTCCCTCGGTGGAGCGGTCGGCGCGACCCGCGCGGCTGTGGACGCGGGCTGGGTTCCCTACGCGATGCAGATTGGCCAGACGGGGAAGACGGTAAAGCCGGAGCTCTACATCGCCTGCGGCATTTCCGGCGCCGTGCAGCATTTGTCCGGAATGAAGACTTCTAAAACCATCATCTCGATCAACAAAGATCCCGAGGCGCCGATTTTCCAATACTCCGACTTCGGCGTCGTCGGCGATGTATTCAAAGTAATCCCCCAGCTCGTCGAAGAGATCAAGAAGCGCAAGGGGCGGTGAGTGGGGGAATGGAGTAATGGAGCACTGGGTTCCCACAATCCAACCTTCCAATACTCCAGTACTCCAAAACTCCAATCATCCGGTCGGCGGCGCCTGCTGACGGGGGAGAAACTCGGATGTTCGAAGACTATGTGCCTAAACACAAGATCGGCTGTCTTTGTCCGCTCGCTGTGATCGATACTTACGCCTATGAATTTTATAAGCTTGCGCCCAGAGACGTCATGACGGTTATGGTGCCGCTGGGTTTGCAGGAGTTCTCGGCGCAAGATGTCGAGCGCGTCTTCGCGTCGGTCGACGAGAAAATCGATCTGCTGACGGAACGCGGTGTCGATATTATTTATCAGTCCGGGGTACCGCTGCCCGTCTTGATCGGCCCCGAGGCGCTTAAACGACTTTTGGATCACATGGCGACAAGAACAACCGTTCCAGTGACGGCTCAGGTCCTTGG
>JBOHVR010000050.1:0-3068 GCA_050735755.1 Binatia bacterium | reverse complement strand
GAACTCACGGCGGCTGAATAGCCCCGTCAAGGGATCCCTAATCGCTTCCTCCTCGGCTTTCTGCCGCAATGACCGCTCGGTTGTCACGAGCTGGACGAAGTAACTATAGAACAGCGACATGACGAAGAGAAAAGGGACGCGGAGAAAGATACTTGGAGTTAATCTTTCGACGCTGAGGAAAAGCAAGTAACCGTAAAGGAGCGCAATCAGCGCGGTAATGCCGACCGACCAGCGGAGGTCTTTCCAGGTGGCGCACAAGATGATGACGAGAAAGTAAGCCAGATAGAAATCGGTCGCTAGCTGGTGCGTGATGACGAGGGAAAAGGTGATCGCAAGGGTATCAAAAATCACCAACGGGGAATAGAAGTAAGAGGAATCAAAGAGCTTATCCGGGATACAGTAAAGAGCCAAGCCAGTCGTGATGTAGACGAGGACAAAGCCATCGAGGAGGTTTGGATCCAGTAGGGTTTCCGGGGCGGACAAAAGTAGATAGGCGCAGGTGATGATCACCAACCACCTCAGCGAGATGACGGTCCTCTTCCTGGGAGCGTCGAGTGCCCCGCTGGGGTCTCTAATTCGTGAATCCGGACTCGGCGTCATTTAAATCTGCCCCATAGCGCATAGAACGTGCCAGTTCTTCAGATCGGAACCTGGTTGTTTTTACATGTGATTTTAGACCGCGGGAAGGATGATAAAACCGCTGGAAGGACAGCAATGTCCTTTTCGGTCAAATTTGTTTCTTTCCTTGGTTCTTGTCTTCGTTCCCGATAAAATGCAATTTACGACTCTCCTAATCGAGGCCGTAGGCTATCGCGCTAGGTAGAGCGAGTCAAATCTATTTAAGCAGATTCAGGAGGTAAATATGGAGGGCCTGCTCGAGCGATTGGAGGATCTGGAACGCGCAAACCGAAGGATGAGAGCGGTGCTGCTAACGGCTTTGGTTGTTGTCGCCGGGTCGTTTCTCATGGGTCAAGCGAAAACTGCGAGCCCGGAAGTCAGGGCGCAGAAATTTACGCTCGTGGATCCTAAGGGACTGGCGCGCGCGGTGTTGCTGACAACGCCCAAAGGCGATGTCCTGCTTAGCCTCAACGACAAGGAAAAGAGTCGCGAAGCACGGCTCGTGCTCGGCACCGGCGCCGATGGATTGCCGTTTATCGCGCTGCGCGACAAAGAGGAGAAGTTACGGATCATGGTCGGATTCCAGACCGGGATGCCGCGCGCGGCCTTTTACTCTACCGACGGCAGAGAGCGGGCATGGATGTCGGTGGAAAAGGATGGATCGCCTCTGATCGGATTGCGCGACCGCGAAGGCAGACCTCGGTCAATTCTAACGGTTGGGTCCGATGATACGCCGCGTTTGTCCTTAGCAGGAAAGGACGGCAAGCCCCGCTTTGTCATCGGCGGCACGTCGGAACAGTACGGCTTCGCCTTTTTTGATCCCAACGGGAAGGTGCGCGCGCAGCTGGAAACGAAATCAGACGGCGCGCCCAGCCTGGTGTTCGCTGATCGCGAGGAGAAAGTCTTCTGGCATGCGCCATGATTCGCTGAGGCCCGCCTTTGCAAGGCGTAGCTCGTCGCAGCGGTTTTTCGCAGGCAGGGACCGTTAAGCGTGCGAGGTCCCCAGAGGTATTGACGATTCTACTGAGGGTGTGGGATAGAATTCCGTAGAACGCAAAAGAAGGAGACCCCAATGAGACCGAAGCCCATTGAGTGGCCCGACAAGTCCAAGATCTGTGTAACGTTTATCGTTCCGTGGGAGGTTTGGCCGGAAAATTTTGCCACGCACGCCTCCCTTCAACGCCATCCGGGAGCGACTATCCCCCCGCCAAACGCTCCGTTTAAACAGAATATGGCGTCGGTGACGGAGCGCGAGTATGGCGATCGCATCGGCATCTGGCGACTGATGGACCTTTTTGACCGCTACAAGCTCAAGGTAACTTTTCTAATGAACGGGCTGAAAGTGGAGCAGTTTCCAGATGAGGTCAAGGAGTTCAAAGCCCAGGGTCATGAATTTTCTTCCGAAGGATATGAGCATGAGTATTCCTTCATGTATACCCGGGAGCAAGAGCGCGAATCGATTCAGAAAACGGTGGCGGCCTTTGAGAAAGTCCTGGGCCAGAAGCCTACGGGCTATCTCTCCCCGGGACATGCCTCGACGCCGAATACTCTCGAGCTCGTTGCTGAGGGCGGTTTCGTCTGGTGGGCGGATCCTTTAAACAGCGACCTTCCCTACACCTTAGAGGCGCGGGGTCGGAAGGTCGTGGTTGTTCCGTATAACGTGCCCGGGTGCAATGACTATTCGACCTACGGTACCGCGCGTACGCCGCGAGATCTGCTGCAGATCATGAAAGACCAGTTTGACTATCTTTACTGGGAAGGCGAACAGGGGTCCCCGAAATTCTTCGCGTTTAACCTTCATCCTTTCGTTTCCGGTATTCCGTATCGGGCGAAAATCATCGAGGAGTTTATCCGCTACGCGCAAGGATTTTCCAAAGTGTGGTTCGCCCGGCGCATCGAGATCGCGAACTGGTGGCTGGAAAAAGGCTACTAGCCGCATCAGCCTATCGACTATTATCTTGGTTGCCTGAGATGGGCGGTCAGTTCATCGAGGGACGTGAGTTCCTCCAGGCGGCCGACAGCCTCAATAACAGATTCCATTTGCGTCGCGTTCAGTACTGAGCGCGACAACTTGCGAAACTTCTGGCGCATCTGATCGTCCGTGACGCGGTTTCGATGGTGGCCCGGCGGATAGAGGGTGGTGGTTTCATAATGCTGTCCGCTTCGGCTGCGCAACACCAGCCGTGTGACCGCGGCCGCGGGCCAGTGGACGTCCAGAGAAGCGTCCGGTTGAAGAGCGATTTTATTGACTACGGATAGGACGTTCGGGTCGCATAATTTTTCATCGGCATACTGGTCGGGTCCGAGTTCGCCATCAACGACTGCAACGGCAAGACTGAATACGATGCTATGGTTGGCGCTGTCTCTATTTTTCGGTCGTAGTCTGGATTCATGGTTCCAGATTCCCTCGTGGCCGGCATGCTCGCGAGTCGGCAGATACAGGGTAATCG
>JBOHVR010000049.1:0-3495 GCA_050735755.1 Binatia bacterium | reverse complement strand
TTTCATAGCGGGCCGCTCCGCATGGTTCATTGAATTGGACCCACACGCCTAACCGGTTGCCCTTCAGTAAACGCCATGGCCTGAGAGGGAAATAGCTTCGGCGGAGAACAACGTTGCTCGAGGAGGTGTTTGATGCGGTCGAACGAGCCGCGCAGCACGGCTTCTTTGGAAAAGATCGAAGCCAGTTCGTCCCAGCGGTCTTGGTATTCCCTGAAAGTCAGGTAAAGAATTCTTCCGTTGCTTGGTTTGTCGGATTCTTTGGGAGGCAAGCGACAGTCGTAAACTGCGAATTCGGCGAAATTGGTGAGGATTGATAGCGGCAGTTTCGCACTCCATGCATAACGGCGTAGTTGGTACGCCGGAGCGCCCTCATCCTTGATCCTTACTGAAGGTTTCTTCGCCTCCAGGAAGAACTTCCGTGCGCCACCAATACGGAAGGAGTAGTCCGGCGCCTTCGTGGCGCCGCCAATTTTGATGGCGTCCTCGTGAATGAGATCCTTATAAGCTTCGGCATAGCCGGCTTTGTTGGCTACGTCCCAACCAAGAGCTTCAAATAGGGGATTGATGAATTCGATTCTTACGAGGGCTTCGTTGTAGCCTTCGTCCTGATAGGAGTCGTAATTTCGTTCGAAACGCTCGACGAGACGAAGGAGTTCTTCCGACGGGTTTAGCTTGGGTGTTTCCATTTTTCTATGGGGTTCAAAAGTCGCGCGATTGTACTACAAACAGTGGCTATTGGGAAAAGCCAATGGAGGCAGGTACTTCGGATCGGCAGGTCTTAATGGGTTTCGCCGGGCTCAACCCATCCTACGATGACTTGCGGGCTTGCGATTCGCCTGCAGGCGTGTGTTCTGCTATGATTCGCTGTCATTGATTTCGGACATGAAGCGGCGGCATGTTAATGCCGTGCATCAGAGAGCCGTTGATTCGCATGTCTTTCTGAGCCGGAGGCGAAGATTCTCTAAACGGTCGAGATCCTTCACTTCGTTCAGGATGACTACGTTAGCGTATTGAAACAGAAGATGACGTCTACGGATTATTCAGCGAACGTTAGAACACCATGTTGGCCGCTGTTAGAGGCTGAGCAAGCTGAAGGAGGAAGAAGAACCTATGGTCTCAGTAGGTGCTAAAGCGCCGGAGTTTAGTTTGAAGGGCATCTATCAGGGGCAGATTGGGGATTACAATTTGCGCTCTTACAGAGGAAAATGGCTGGCACTTTTCTTTTACCCCGCCGACTTTACATTCATCTGCCCGACCGAAGTCATCGGGTTCAGCAAGCTCGCTCCGGAGTTTCGCTCGGAGAGCGCCGAAGTGCTCGGCGTCAGCGTGGACTCTTTGGAGTCGCATCGTGACTGGATTCGAGAACTGGGAGGCGTCGATTATCCATTGCTCAGCGACACGGATAAGAGCGCCAGCCGCGCTTACGGGGTCCTCAATGACGAGGAAGGCGTCAGTCAGAGGGCGACCTTCGTCATTAATCCGCAGGGCAACGTGGGCTATCTCGTGGTGAGCTCCATGAACGTGGGCCGCAGTGTGGAGGAAACGCTGCGCGTGCTGCGGGCGCTCCGCACAGAACGGATGTGTCCCTCGGACTGGAAGCCGGGCGCAGGCACCGGCGATCTGAATCTAAAGTATTAAGAGAACATGGCGCTGGACGTTATCGAGCGAAAGCGGGAGGTCATCGAAAGCCGAGCCCGCATCCGAGAGTTTGTGTTTGGTATTCAGGACGGTTTGATAAGCACGGTAGGTTTGCTTGCGGGCGTTCAGGGAGCCACGGAAAGCAACGCCGTAGTGGTTATCACGGGTATGACATCAATGTTCGCAGGCGCGGTCTCCATGGCAGCGGGTTCTTATCTCTCGTCGAGCGCGGAAAAGGAAATCTTCGACAAAGAGATTCGTGAAGCGGAGAGTTTGGCTGAGAAAGAGCCGTATTTGGCTGCCGAGGGACTGCTCAAAGCGCTTAGCCAGGAAGGGCTAAAAAGGGACGAGAGCTATAGAATTGTCCAACTTCTACTCCGAGAAGAAAGCGCTTTTTTAAGAACTTTTCAGGAAAAAGTCTTCGGGCTAGGTGCGGCGGAGATCAACCGGCCGGTGCAGGCGGCGCTCGTCATGGGATTGTCTTTTGTTTTGGGCGCGCTGATTCCGCTGGTTCCGTATCTGTTCTTGGCCGGCATGGGAGCGCTTTACCTATCGATTGTTTTGGGCGGGGCGACGTTATTTGGGGTTGGCGCCTTCAAAGGTCATCTTGCGGGACAGTCTCTCTTGCCTTCGGGCCTGCAGTTCTTGGCCATAGCGGTCGGCGCGGCGGGCTTTGGCTATCTCATCGGCCTCGTGGTGCAATACTTTTTTCCCGGTGTCGCGTTGCCAGCCTAGAATGCAAACCGGTGATCTGTTTCGACAGACTGTGTGAAAGCTCCACAAGCGTGTTTCGACTAGTCGAGCCGCCTGGAAATCACACTTGTCCTTGCCGGAAGACCCTCTTAAGAGCCCGCACGGAATTTCGGATCGTCTTGAGATCTGCCGGCGAGCATTGGAGAACGATTTCCCCTTTGGTCTTTTTTGCTGGGCTTTTGCCGAAAGTGAGCAGGTCAGCGACGCTTAGCCGGAGGGCTCTGGCCAGCTTCTCGAGAGAGGTCAGGGTTGGAGAAACCTCCCCGCGTTCGATCTGGCCGACAAATTTGAAGGTCAAACCAGCCGCGCTCCCAAGCCGCGCCTGGGTCCAGTTCCGCTGGTGTCGCAAGAAGCGGACCCTAGCAGCCAATTTCTTGCTAAAGACGGACATAAGCTTCCCCTGGGATCTTGCCGGTTCTAGCGCGCCACCCGCACCGTTTTCCTGACGCCGGCACTGTAACCTATCGGTGATGTATGCGTCGCCGCAAAACAACCTATGGCTTAGCTCAATTCCACGTGAAAGCCGCAGAAAGAACTAACGAAAAGTTCCCGTATGTATCATAAAATGGAGGCACAAGTAAAGGCCGCCTTCTTCCAGGGCTAAACTCCCTCCGGCTTTGACTTTCATTCGGCAGGCCGGACCAGTCCGCAGTCCTGGAGGGATCCAGCACGGATGCCTGCAATTACGCAGGGCTCAACAACGCAAATGAAAATCCGTTGCGCGAAAAAGGCCGGGCGTCGTGAATGACAGTATCCACGCACTTGGCGGCGGCAAGACGGTCTAGGATTCAAACCCTGACATGAGCCGAGCATCTCCAGGGAGAACGGCTTTCTCGCGTATCTCATTATGCTGAAGCGGCGGCACGTTTGTGTGCCGGGGTGCTCGTTGTCGCCACGAGTCTATTGACGCGGGTTGTTATTGGATTCCCTTGGAAGCTGTTGCGTCCGAAGGATAAAACGTGAACTGGTTCGCGGTAACGCCCATATTTGGTCACGTGACGATAAGTCGGCAGACTCTTCGTCACAAATCCTTGGCGTCAGAGTTCCGATCTCCAAAGGTCGCGATTTTTTGCAATTTCATTCTACCGAACCCTGGCACAGGCC
>JBOHVR010000048.1:0-4100 GCA_050735755.1 Binatia bacterium | reverse complement strand
GATTTGCGGAATCCCTCTTCGACGTCACCCGTCCTGAGCTTGAAGTGCTCGCAGACGTTGGGAAGCGGAGATCCCACGATAAACTCTGCCTTGCGATAGGCAGCGAAATTTTCGTGGATCGCGACTGCTCCCGGCTTGCTTGCCTCCTCCGCCGAAAAATAGGCCGGCAGATCTTCGTATTCGACGTCGATCAATCCGACTGCGGCCTGGGCGGTGTCTTCATCGACCGCCGCGACTGCGGCGACCGGCTCGCCGATGTAGCGCGCTTTGCCCTGCGCAAGAAACGGCTTGTCTTTGATCGCCTCGCCGTGCGTCCAGGGAAGATCTGCGCCGGTGATGACGGCAACGACACCGGGATACCGGCGGGCTTTTTCGGTGTTGATACGTTTGATGATGGCGTGGGGCCGGGTGCTGAAAAGCGCCTTGCCATAAAGCATATCCGGCAAGACCAAGTCGTACCCGTAGATCGCTTCTCCGGTGACTTTTTCATCGACATCGACGCGCGTGACAGGCTTCCCGACAACGCTCAGCTCAGACATGATTCTCTCCTTAAGGGTCGGTTCAAAAAGTTCCAATCGTTCAAGTGGTTCAAAACGTTTAGCCGTTGAACAATTTGAACGGGTTGAACGTTTTAAACGTTCTTTGCTCTGAGTTCGGCTGCGGCATCCTGGACCGCTTGGATAATCTTTGCGTAACCGGTGCAGCGGCAGAGATTGCCTGACAGGGCAAAACGAATCTCTTCCTCGGTGGGATTCGGGTTCTCGTCCAAAAGCGCCTTGGACATCATCAGCATTCCGGGCGTGCAGTACCCGCATTGCGCTCCGCCGTCCTGAATGAACGCTTTCTGGATGGGATGAAATTCCGGGCCGATCTTCAGGCCTTCGATAGTGACGATGTCTGCGCCATCAAGCTCGCCAGACAAAATAAGGCAGGAATTGACCGGTTTCCCGTTGAGGAGAACCGTGCAGGCGCCGCAATCGCCGGTGCCACATCCTTCTTTGGTGCCCGTGAGGCCGATCTCATCTCTCAAGAGATCTAGCAGCAATCTGTGAGCCGGAACCTCGAGGCTCATCCTATTGCCATTGAGCGTGATTTCTATCTTTCGCTTCATAATCCTATACTAGCAGACTAATACCTTTTTTCCCTTCTCTCGGCCCACGATGCCGGCGCCGTTCCTGAAGCCGCGTTGAGAAGAGCGCGCTTGCTCATCGCGCGAACCATTTCTCTTCGATAATCCGCGGTCGAGCGCACATCGCTGATCGGCTTACTTTCCCGGGCTGCTTCGATGCTTGCTCTCTCCGCTAGCTCCTCAGTGAGAATCTGTTTCGCCAGCAGCGCCTCCGCGTTGCGGGCTCTCATCGGAGTCGGGGAGACCGCTCCGAGGGCTATCCGCACGTCTTCGCAACGCCTTTCTCGCTCACCCAGGACCAAAGCGACGGCAACGCCGACATAAGCAAGATCCATCATCTCACGCGGCGAAAACTTGTTATATTCGCCCGACAGCCGCGGATCCGCGGCTGGAATGGTGAGTTCAGTCAATATCTCGTCCGGTCCCATGACCGTTTGTCCAGGGCCGCGAAAGAAGTTTTCCAGGTCGATGATGCGTTCACGATCCGCGCCGGCTATCTTGGCCTTAACATCGAGTACGAGCAGACTTGGCGCCACGTCGGCAGACGGCGTTGCGTTGGCCATGTTCCCGCCGATGGTGGCGCGATTACGGATCTGGATCGAACCCACTTCCGCCGCGCTGCGAGCCAGAAATGGGAAGCGTTTAACGATCAGTGGCGAAGTTTCGACCGCGCGCATTGTCGTCAGGGCCCCGATGATGATGCTTCCGTCCGGCTCCTCGCGGATGCCCGAGAGCCTGGGGATTCGTTTCAAATCCACGACGTATTTCGGCACCAGACCCTTCTCTTTGATCGCGATAACCAAATCCGTGCCGCCGGCGAGAAAACGGCCGCCTCCGCCTCTTTCCCTAATAAGGTTGCTCGCTTCGCGTACCGAAGTCGGCGTGAAAATTTCGAGAGGTTCAGGTCGCCTCATAAAAAAGCTATCGGTTCAGTAACCCATTGACCAACCATCCTCCTTAAGAAGGATTGGGACCTTAAGAGGGATTAGGACGGAGCATGCGTCCTATGGGCTTGCCCATGGGCTTGCCGTCACGCATTTGGACGTGGCCGCGCACAATGGTGCAAATCGGCATGCCTTTGACCTTCCAGCCGTGCCACGGCGAAGGTTTGTTTTTGCTATGGAGCTTATTGACGTCTATGGCCGCCTCCTTACTCATATCTACGATCGTGACGTCGCCGTCGGAGCCGAGCCGAATCGCGCCTTTCTTAGGATAGATCTGCCAGACCTTGGCCGGGTTTTCGCAGGCCACCTTGACGTATTGATTAAGGCTCATGCGCCCCTTGTTGACTTCAGTCAAGATCAGCGGAACGCCCGTTTCAACGCCGCAGAAGCCCGAGATGCAATCCCAGATTCCGGGTTTAGTGAGCTTACCGTAAAGATCGGAGCCCTTTTCCTCCAGGGTGTGCGGAGAGTGATCGGTAGCAAGCATGTCAACATAGCCGTTGACCAACCCGTCCCATAGCACCTCTGCGTGATCCTTTGTCCGCACCGGCGGGTTCATCTTGAGCAGAGACCCTACTTGCTCCATGTCATTGGGTTGCCGGAGCAGATAGTGAGGTCCGGTCTCGGCCGTAACTCTCAGGCCACGGGCCTTGGCATCCCGGACCATGTGAGCCGCTTGTTTGGAGCTCATGTGGAACACGTGCAGTTTGGTCCCAAAGGTCTCAGCGAAAAAAAGCGCGTGGTGGACAGATTCCGCTTCGCAGATGTCCGGACGGGAAGCTTCCCAGTAAACCGCTCCGTTCTTTCCCTCGGCTTTAAGCTTGTTAGTGCAGTAGGCCATGATTTGTCGGTTTTCCGCATGGATCCCCAAAGGCAGCTTGGATTGAGCGATGTAATCGAACGCCTCCATGCACATGCCGTCATCCGGAAACGGAAGGTTACCGATGGTTTCACCGAAAAAAATCTTGTAGCCAATCGCGCCGGCGGCGGCCATAGGAAGAATATCTTTCGTGTTCGTTTGAACGACCACTCCAAGGATGCCGAAGTCCACGAGCGATTTCTCTTCTGCGAGTCGCTGCTTCTCTATGACCTTATCGGCTTCAGCCGTCGGTGGAACAGTGTTGGGCATGTCAATAACCGTGGTTACGCCGCCGCAAACCGCCGCCGTTGAGCCGGTGCCAAAATCTTCTTTATAGGTCATGCCGGGCTCGCGAAAGTGAACGTGCCCGTCGATGATGCCCGGCAGGACATGGTTGCCCTTGGCATCAATTTCTTCTTGGGCTTGGGGAAGCGTGTCGTCCGTGCCGATAGCGACGAATTTCCCATCCTTAATAGCGACGCCTCCCTTAAAAGTCTCGTTGGGTGTGACAACCCATCCGTTTTTTATGACTACGTCTGCGCTCATCGTTCCTCCTCTGGTTACTGATTACAGGTTTGCTTGGTCAGACTGGGGATAAAAATTCAAGACTCTAGACGGCGCCTGCGATCCTATGAACACCACGGATTGCCGCGCGCTGTTTGAGATCGGACAAGACGTTGTTCTTACCGTTCTGGATATGGGAGCGGATCAAGCGTACAGCGTCCGGAACGTTGCGTTTGCGCATCGCCGCCAGGATTCTCAGATGTTCCTGGTGCGCGAAAACACCGCGTGACTCGTCGTAAAGCGCGTCAATTCTCCTTTTCAAAACAATCCGCTCGAAGACCTGGCTCAGGGTCTTATTCAGGGTTTTGCTTCCGGCGACCGCGGCAATTTCCAGGTGGATGTCCTGATCGTAGAGCAGGCGCTCGCGCGTGAAGCGCTGGCTCGTGTCTTGTCCGTAAAGATCCATCTTTTGTTGCAGCCTGTCGAGGTCGCCGGGCTCCAGGTTGGCGATGGCCTTTTCGATGGAAAACGCCTCCAGGGCCTCCCGCAAATCGTAGAGCTCCTCAGCCTCTTGCATTCCAATTTCTTTACATATAAAACCCCGATTCGGCAGGAGGCTTACGTATCCCTCTTGAACCAATCGGCTCAAAGCCTCGCGCACAGG
>JBOHVR010000047.1:0-5829 GCA_050735755.1 Binatia bacterium | reverse complement strand
GTAAAAGGTTTAAATTAAAAATAGACAAGCCGAGGAGAGCAAGTGTATGAGTGCGAGGGCGGGTAATGGACAAAAGCTGTAGGCGACAATAGGCATGGGAAGAATTGCGGCGCTTGAGCTGCGCGACGTTTCCTATTCGGTCAACGGCAAGAGGATTCTCGATCTAGTCAGCTGGAAAGTTTTCACGGGCGAGCACTGGGCCATTTTAGGTCCAAACGGCTCAGGTAAGACGACGCTGCTCCGGATCGCGGGTGGCTATCTGTGGCCGAATGACGGAGGGACTGTCTATCGCCGGGGCAGACGGCTTGTTGATCTGCGCGAACTACGCAAAAGCATCGGCTGGGTCACTTCAACCCTGGTGTCCCAGATTCCCCCGCGCGAGCAGGTGTTGCGCACCGTGTTATCAGGAAAATTTGCTCAGGTGGGGCTGCTTGAAGGTTTCGGGGCAGCGCCGACTCAGGGAGACTATCTTCAGGCGGCGCACTACCTGGACCAGATGGGCTGTTCTCGACTAGGCGAACGCGAGTATGGCACCTTGTCTCAGGGAGAACAGCAAAAAGTTCTGGTCGCGCGCGCGCGCATGACGAAGCCCTACATGATCTTCCTCGATGAGCCGTGCGCGGGCATGGACCCCGGCGCGAGAGAGAACTTTCTTGCCAGCCTGCAGCAATTGAGCGCGCAAAAGCTCGTCCCGGCGATCGTCTACATTACCCACCATGTCGAAGAGATCTTACCTGTCTTCCGGCGCACCTTGCTGCTCAAGGATGGCAAAGTGCTGCGTGCCGGACAGACCCAGGCCATCCTCAGGCGCAATGTCCTCGAACAGTTGTATCAAGTTCGCCTGAGCATCGTTCGGAAGAAAGGCCGTTACTGGCCGGGCGCGCGCTAGAGCAAAGCGCCGCAGGCTATTTAAAACTAGAGTGTAGAGAACGAATTTGCAGCTTGCCTGCTGCTTTGCTAGAAGTACGCGGCGGAGGAAGTATGGCTGTACCACGCAAACGGGAACTCAGGCGAAAAAGAACGCGGCGCGCGAAATTGGCTTTCCTACGGCGGCGCTATCACGAGGCGAAGGGCGCGAACGAAAGGGCCAAAATCCTGGAGAAAGCTGCGCGCGTTGCGCCGGGCGTCAAACTCGTCTGAGTTCGTTGGTAAACGATTTAACGTTTTGAACTGTGCAAACCGTTCAAGGTTCAACCGTGGGTAAGACCCGCACCGCGTTGGAGTGCCAAGGATTTCGGCGGCTACGGCCCTAAAGCTTCTTCGAGCACACGGCCTGAGGCGGCACGCGGCGTGGCTATTCCGAGAAGTCGTGCCAGGGTTGGAGCAAAGTCGGAAGCGCGTGCCCGTTCTAACTTGCGACCCGCGGCGACGCCGGGTCCGTAGAACATCATAATCGTCCGCATGGACGACCGCGCGGGATTAAAACTATGAGTTCCGTAAGGTTCGCGAGAAACGATCCAATCTCCGCTTCGCAGGTTCGCATCGAAACTGTATCCGGGAGCAAGATCGAGATAAACGTCCCCTCCCGCATTCCCGCCAATTCCCATCTTCCGCCCTTCAGTTTCAGCGTCGAAGACATCGGTTACGACCGCGTGTCCGAGGTCCTGCACTTGTTTCAAGGCGGCGCGGATCTCCTCTACTACCTGAGCGCGCTCCTCCAGGGGAACGATTCCTTGCTTCCGATCCGTTGTGTTGATGAGAATGTAGGCGTTATCGGTCGCCGGGTAGAGCGCTTTGGTCCGGCTCAAATCGACACGACCTTTTCCGTCGAGGACAAGAAGTCCCGCGCGCTTGAGCGCCAGATTGATTCTAACGGCCCGGCTCACTCCTTCCATGCCATGATCTGAGACCAGAGCCAGGATGGTATTTTGCGGGCGCGAGCGCAGGACTTCGCCGAGGAGTCCGTCGCAGCCGGCGTAAATAGCCTCCATGAACCCGCGCAAGCGCTCCGCTACATCGCGCCGAAAGCCTGGGAGCGCGGGCTCGAGAAAGCCGCGCCAAAGATGCTCCGCCTCGTCGGGATAGGGCGTGTAAGTCAAAAGCAGGTCCCATGATAAAGTTCGCATCGCCCAGATTGTTGCTTTTATGGTTTGCCGCTGGCTAAGCGCGACAGTCTCGAGGTAGCGGAGTTCGGCGGTACCGTCGCCGCCGCGAAAGATGGGTCGGCCCAGCGCCCCGTGCAGATAAAGGAGACTGGCGCCATTGCCGATGAATACTCCGGCGGCATTGCGCAACTGAGGAAGCAAATTGCGGTGCGTGCTCAGCTCGCGCATGGGACGCGTAAAGTACAGGAGATAGTTACTGCCATCCGGTTTCAGATCAAACAGTCGCAGGCGGACGCCGGCTCCCTTCATGTCTTTTAACTCAAGCGTGCTGCTCCACGGGTCGAGGTTTCCGGCCTCCGGAATCGCGGACTTGAGAGCCGCTTTGATTTGCCGGCCATCTTTTTCTTGGCTGATCATCATCGTGTCATAGCCGTTGGCAGCATCAGCGGGATCGTCGATAAGCAGGCCATAGAGCGTGGCGTTTCCCACGGCGAAAGCAATCTCACGCGGTTCGGCGGCACTGGGCGGAATATTCTTCCAGCCATTGGCCGGCATGGGTCTTACTTCGCGTCCGGTCACCACGCCGTCTTGTCCCATAGCGCCGGCGAATCCTTCGAACAGAATCAGATTTCCTGACCCTTGCGCGCGCGTCCCATCGGCAGTGTAAGAATCGAAAGGCCATGCATGGGTAGCTTGCAAGACCACGGTCCGATACCCGGAGCGGGCGGCGGACCGCCACAGCGGTTCGGCCGCAAGCGCGGCGGAGGAGAAGCCGGAGACGGATTGAAGGATCGTGTGCGCACTTTTAGGAGTGCGTGGAACCAGGTTGCCGCTGATCTCCGTAGTGCGCGGGTCAGCACCGGTCCACAAGGAGGCGAAGCCGGGAGCGGTCTCGGCTGGGAACGCCGTCATCACCGAGTCCGCAAAAACGCCGCCGGCAATTAGACGGGCAAGATTCGGGAGCTTCCCGGCGCGCAGCAACTCGTTGATTTGCCGGGCGTGGGCCCCGTCCCAAGAAACAATGACCGCCCGAGTGCGCGGCTGTGCGGTGACTGGCGTCCCGCCGGCGAGAAGGAGTTCCGCCGCGAGCGCCGCAAGCGCGAGGCTCCGTAAGATTCTCATGGAAGCTACGGGATTCCGATTTCGGCGAGGATTTTCACGGCGATCTCGTCCGGCAGGAGATCCCGATTTAGGTGGTCGACTTCAAGCAGATTGACGTCGTTCCGGCTCTTGATCTGTTCCAGAAAACCTTTGCCCCTTTTAGCGATGGTCGCAAACAGATGAGTGGGCCGTGCCAGGAGATCGATCAGGCACGCTCTGAACCGGAGCGACATAAGCTCCATCTTGCCGATTTCATCAATGACGTAAAGGTCGGCGGGCGTGGCGTCGGAGTCGATTTGCGGCAGAGCGAGACGCTCGAATTCATCCACGTGCACCGTATACCTTCCGACTCTGGGTTTTTCCCGGCCCAACGCGGCCAAGCTTCCCTCCCGGCCATCGAGCGTGACAACCTTAAACGCAATGCGCCGGCCTTGGTGGCGTCTCTCCTTCGTGTAAAAGCCCGCGCAGCGAAGCTGCCCGAGTTGAGCGAGAGTAGCACGAACGATCGTTGTCTTACCAATTCCAGGGTCGCCTGTGAGAAGCAGACGCATCAACCTTCCCTTTGCGCGTAGGTGTACAAGACGCCGGCGACCATTTTACGTCAAAGCCTTGACCTGAGTCGAATCCTGCGAATAAATGAGTTGAATTGTCGCAGTGAAGGAAGCGCTTTGCCAAACGACTACCGCATCGGGCAGGGTTTAGACATCCACCGGTTTCAGCGCGGACGCAAACTGATTCTTGGCGGAGTCGAAATCCCGCATCATTCAGGCTTGCTGGGGCATTCGGACGCGGATGCTCTTCTGCATGCCCTCATGAATGCGATTCTGGGCGCCATCGGCAAAGGAGATATCGGCATGCATTTCCCCGACACCGATCCGCGTTACAAGAATATTGCGAGCGGGGTGTTGTTGCGGAGCGTGATTGCCGTGATGAAGAAATCCGGCTTTGCGCTGGTCAATGCCGATATCACGGTTCTGGCCCAGGGGCCGCGCCTGGCGCCGTTTTTTGCTGAGATGAGAAAAAAAATCGCCGGTTTGATGCGGGTCGACAAAAACCACATCAATATCAAGGCCGGTACGACAGAAAAATTAGGCGCTTTGGGAAAAGGCGAGGGGATCATGGCAACAGCAGTGGTTTTATTGAGGAAAAGTCCGCGAACAAAACGGCCGAATAGTTGACAAAATTGAGTTTCTATAATAAGCAGAGGACCTAATCTAGGTGGCCACTGATTCTACCCACGCGGATCGACCAGGACCAGAAGAGGAGATTGAGAGGTTAGCCCAAGAGATTGGCCGGCTGATCCGGGGGGTAGAATCGCAAAGGCGTGAGGATCTCAGAGACTTAGCCTACACCTTGATCCGCGAGGAAATGATCGAAACGGGGGGAGGGGAGCAGGCTGCGGAAGGATCGCCTCCGGGTCCCTTCAATCCGTTAGGAACAGGGATTTTGTTTTTTGTTCTGGGAGCGGGCCTCTCTTTTATCTTTGGACCTGTGGGTCTGCTTCTGATGCTTGGCGGAGTGATCTTCATCGTGTGGGGCGCCGTTATTAGTTGGTTCAAAAGGTAGGAGCAATGGCGGAAACCGAAAGCAAGCCGGCGGCACAAGAGAAAAGAGGAATCTGGTCGCGTAGGGATTTCTTCACGCGTTTGGGTTGGAGCGGATTCGGCGTTTTTTCTTTGGTGAGTCTACTGGGATTTCTCCGCTCTGCCTTTCCTCGGGTTCTGTTTCAGCCTCCGGCGACTTTCAAGGCGGGTCTGCCGTCGGATTACGCTGTCGGGGAAGTGAGCGAAAAGTTCAAACAGGAGTTTCGCGTCTGGATCGTGCGTGAAGAGCAGGGCATTTACGCGATTTTTGCCAAGTGCACTCACCTGGGCTGCACGCCGCGCTGGTTGGGCGCGGAAAGCAAGTTCAAGTGCCCGTGTCATGGCAGCGGTTTTTTTAAGACGGGCCTGAACTTTGAAGGTCCTGCCCCGCGCCCGCTGGATCGCTTCAAGATCAGCGTCGGCGACGACGGGCAATTGGTCGTGGACAAAAGCAAAGTCTTTAAAATGAATCCGGGAGGGGAACCCGACGAGCAGTACCCCGACAGTATTTTGCAGGTCTAACGAGAAAACTTTTATGAGCCTGAAGGAGAAATGGGAAGAGCTAAAAAGCGACATCGTTGAGAGCCAGGTGTGGAGGGCGATCTTTCGCCACGGATACGAAGACACACCGCGCAACCGGGTGCTCATGGTCACGGGCAATATTTGGCTTCATCTACACCCCGCCAAAGTCCGCAAGCACGCCGTTAGGATGCGTTTTACCTGGTGTATGGGCGGGCTCACCTTTCTAATGTTTTTGATGACCGTGATCACGGGTATTTACTTGATGTTTTATTACCGGCCGGTGGCCGAATATGCCTATGCCGACATGAAATACCTGGAATTCGATATGCCCTTCGGAATGCTCATGCGGAACATGCATCGGTGGGCGGCGCATGCGATGGTGATCTTTGTCTGGCTCCACATGTTTCGCGTATTTTTGACCGGGTCCTACAAACCGCCGCGGGAATTCAACTGGATCGTGGGCGTTCTGCTGCTGGTTCTGACTTTGCTGCTCAGCTTCACGGGGTATCTTCTGCCTTGGGACCAACTTTCCATCTGGGCCGTCACGGTCGGCTCCAACATGGCGCGCGCGACCCCTT
>JBOHVR010000046.1:0-3436 GCA_050735755.1 Binatia bacterium | reverse complement strand
GGAGTTGTTCTGCGTTCATAGGACACCTGCCTTTCGTTCAGAAGGGTAAGTCAAGCATATATTTGTAATGTCCAGGAATCGGTTCAAGCTCGGTCTCTTCGGTCGGGTAGAACGGTTGGCGATGATCCCATGCGTTTTCCACGGGAGGGACGATCCAGAAGTTGCCCTCGGGATCGCGCACGATCCATTGCTGGGAAGACCTGTCCACAAACAGGGCTACGAGTTGCTTTTTTAAAACGACCATTTTTCTTGAAATCCGGCTCTTAAAAAGTTGCCAACCAGTGGCGCTTCTACGAACTCAGCCAAGCGCGCGCCTCCTCCAACCGTGACGGAGTAAAGAACTCAATGTTGGTGGACCGAAAGCCTTTGCCGGTAAAAGCAAAAGCGTCGTCCTTCCACTTCTCTTCTCCCACGAGCGCCATTTTCTCGATGTCTTTGCTGTGCTCCGTTATGAAGGTCACGTCGCCCCAATCGGCGCGCCGTTCCCATCCTCCGAAGGCTTCCAGAACAATCAGCACACGAATTTTGCCCTCGCGTGCGATCGATTCTTTCGCAACCTGGATCATTCGGTCGTAATCGTCCTTTCTCAGGACCGCCCAGACCCTTGCCTGCAACAGTTTCCCCGAAGCGTCAATGATCTCTACGGGCATGATTTTTTCCTCCTTGTGTCTATTTTGTCGGTGCAACACTCATGACAAAGCTGACGCCAAAAATTTTCGTCCAGAACCGAACTGCCTGGTTCGCTGCTTCATTGCCGCGCGCCGCTTTCGTTCTCAGGATGAAAATAAGGAGCGCAAGTCCCATCGTGATCTGCGGGAACAGATAGTGGTAGGTAACCGTGAACGCAAACTGAAAACGGTGCAGGCTCAGCGCGTCCATCTCACACCATGATCAGTGGCGACGGGGTCCGCCGCGCGGAAAGTTTGAGCCTGCATATGAGGACTATCGCTTGTTCTCGGGATCGAACCATCCACCGTCGGATTCGATCAGCGCACTCGCTTGTGATGGGCCCCATGTCCCCGGTTCGTACTCGTAAACCGGAAGACGTTCGGCCAAAATCGGATCGACGATTCGCCACGCCTGTTCGACATAGTCCTGACGCGCAAAGCGGCCGGAATTTCCTTGCATGGCGTCGTACAAGAGTTCCTCGTAAGCCCCCATCTCGGCGGGATCGGATTCCTCGCTGATTACGAGCTCGACGTGTTGCCCTTCGCGCTCGCCCGCTTTCTTCACTAAAGCGCCGACCGCAATCAGCAGGTCGGGTGTTACGCGGAAACGGAAGTAATTGGCCGGAAGCGGCTTTTCCGAGAATACGGCGGGGGGTTGGCGTAGTTTTACGAGCACTTCTGTAGCCGTCACGGGCAGGCACTTACCCGCTCGGATATAAAAAGGCACTCCCTTCCAGCGCCACGAGTTGATCTCGATTTTGAGCGCCACAAAGGTCTCCACCTGTGAATTTACGCTGACGCCAGGCTCATTCCGATAACCGCGAAACTGACCGCGTATAACATTCCGTGGCTGTAGCGGCCGAATCCCTTTCAACACCTTCGCTTTTTCGTCCCGCAACATCTCCACGTCCAGGCCGGGCGGAGGTTCCATCGTAAGGTTGGTCAGAACCTGAAGCAGATGGTTCTGCACGACATCGCGCAGAGCGCCGGTCTGGTCGTAAAACTTGCCGCGGCCCTCGACCCCGAACTCTTCCGCCATTGTGATCTGCACGCTTTCGACGTACTGCCGGTTCCACAGCGGCTCGAGAAACGAATTGGCGAAGCGGAAAAAAAGCAGGTTTTGCACCGTGTTCTTCCCCAGATAATGATCGATGCGAAAGACGTTTTCTTCACTGAAGTTGCCGTGCACCACAGCGTTCAGCCTCTGCGCCGTGGCCAGGTCACGCCCGAAAGGCTTCTCGATAACGACGCGCGCGCCCCTGGCGCAACCCGACGCACCGAGCTGATCAATGACAATCTCGAACAGGCTGGGCGGGATGGCGAGATAGTGGAGCGGCCGCTGCGCCTTTCCAAGCTCCGCTCTGAGCTGGGCGAAAGTCGCCGGATCATTGTAGTCGCCGTCGACATAATGGAGAAGCTCCTCCATCGTGCTAAAGGCCACCGGGTCAAAGCCACCGTATTCTGTAACGCTTGCCTGCGCTCGCGCGATCAGTTGATCCCTGCCCCAGCCGGACTTGGCGACGCCGATCACCGGCACGCTCAGGCGCCCGCGCCGGGCCATCGCCTCAAGCGCAGGAAAAATTTTTTTATACGCGAGGTCGCCGGAGGCGCCGAAGAAAACCAGGGCATCGGCGGCATCCTCGTTTGCGCCGACTATATCCTGCGCAGGTTCAGACGTAGAGCTCATATCAACGCTTCTTCAGTTGTGCGTGCAGCCCATGGGTTCGATTTGTTTCTACACTATCGGAATTTGCATGACGCCCCTGAGGTCATCACGTTGCCCCCAGCAGCAGCGCTGAGGGGACTATGACGTGCATAGCTCAATAGCCGGCACACGGCAACATGCCAATTCCACTCAAGTTAGCAAAGAGCGAAAATCGCGGCTATTGGACCTTAGTCCAACAACGTACCGGCGTGCCACGCGCGCTTCTCCCACCCCGACGCTCGCCCCAATCGCTCGCGCCCGCCGCACTCAACACGCAAAGGGACAACCTCTAGTGTAATGCGTCATAAATCTCTTTACTTTCATTGTCATTCTGAGCGCAGCGAAGAATCTCGCCTTCAACTACATGAGACCCTTCACTTCGTTCAGGGTGACACGTAAAAGAATCTCTTTTGAGCGCTTTCTAATGTAAAGAAGTGTTGGACGCACTACACTAGCCACAGAACCGAAATGTTAAACGCCGGACCAAGTCTTAGTCGGACATGAGGAAAATGAGGGGACGCACGTCTTGCTCGGGCATCCAGTCCCAGTAGCGTAGCAGGATTGTGTAGACAATCAGCCCAGTCTCGCCCTCACCGAAAAGAAGGTAGCGGAGCGCTTGCGCCATGAGGTCGCGCCGGGTGAGGCCGATGAAGATCGATATCGGGTCGATCGCCTCGCTGATATAGGCGATCGTATTGGCGATGGCAACGGCCCCAAAAACCTCCGCCACGTAGTTGTCGCCCTCCTTTTGAAGACTTACCTCAAGTGGAGAGGAGAACTCACTGCGGTTGTCGAGCAGATTCACGTGAAGGAAGAGGAACGGCCCGCGCACGCCGTAGTGCCGGACAATCTCGGCCCTCTTCTTCCGGCGTGCCTCCATCGAGGAACTGGAGATGGGAACCAGGTTCACCTTCTTGCCCCTCAGCTCCGGCCCGATCCGCCAGCTCTCGGTATCCGCGAAGTATCCGTGTGGAATGCGGAACTCCACCGAGCGTATGCACCGGCTGAGGGCACAGGTCAGCATCAGGAGCACCGTGAAAACGGCGCCGATGATCAAGCCGTC